>CASGVX010000122.1 GCA_949346185.1 uncultured Lachnospiraceae bacterium | reverse complement strand
AGGTGCTGGAGCGGGAAGAGAAGGTTCTGACGGAGATTACGGACAAGATTGGCGCGCTGGATGATTCCACTCAGGAATTAAAGGATGCCGAGGGGTTGATAGACAGAGAGCGGGAAAATCTGGTCAGGGAGCATCGGGATACCCAGCAGAAATTCCATATGGAAAATTCTCGCTTGGTTTCCCTGCGGAACCTCACGGAGCGGTATGAGGGCTATGGCCAGAGCATCAAGAGGATTATGGAGCAGAAGAAGCACCAGCCGGGAATCGTGGGAGTGGTGGCGGATATCATCCGGGTGCAGAAGAAATATGAGGTGGCGGTGGAGACTGCTCTGGGAGGGAGTATCCAGAATATTGTCACCGACAATGAACAGACGGCCAAGGCGATGATTGGGTTCCTGAAAAAGAACCGATATGGCAGGGCTACCTTTCTGCCACTGACCAATATGAAGGCAAAGCCTGTGAATCTCTCCGGGGGGATGCTGAGCGAGCCGGGGGTGATTGGCATGGCGTCGGAGTTGGTGGAGGCAGACAGCCAGTTTCAGAATCTGATTCAGTATCTGCTGGGGCGGTTCGTGGTGGTGGATCATATTGACCATGCCATTGCCTTGGCAAAGAAGTACCATCACACGGTGCGCATCGTCACGGCGGAGGGGGAGCTGCTGAATCCCGGCGGCTCCATGTCCGGCGGTGCATTTAAGAATAGCAATAATCTTCTGGGACGCCGTCGGGAGATGGATGATTTGGAGAAGCATGCGGGAGACTTGAAGGCAAAACTTCAAGAACTGTCTTCTTCCATCAAGGAGAATGAGGGGAAGAAGGAGGCCGTGGTAGTCCAGATCAGGAAGAATCGGAAGATCAGGCAGGAGATGGTCCTGCAGCAGAACACCGCTAAGATTAATTATGACAGGGCGGCAGAGGACATGGAGAAGAATCAGGAGAAATTGGATTTGATCCGTGTGGAGAGGCGGCAGATTGAGGAGAGGAAGGAGAGCCTCAACCGGGATATAGAGAAAATCAAAGAGCAGATGGCGGCCAACGAGGAGCAGAGCAGGCAGCGGAGGGAGGAGATGGAGAAGCTGTCTGCCTCCTTGGAGGAACTAAAGCGGGAGCAGGACAAGGTTTCGGGAGAAAATTCTGAACTTTTGCTGGAAATCGCTGCCAGAGAACAGAGCGGACAGTTCGTGGAAGAGAATCTGGAGCGCATCTCCCGCACGTTAGAGCAGTTGGAGCAGGAACTGGAGGATACCGGGAAGAGCGGGGAGGATGCGGATGCCCAGGTGGTGGACAAGGAACAGGAGATTGCTGCCACGAAGGATAAGATTGCAGACATCAAACGGCATATGGAGGCACTCACCGCCAGCATAGAGGAAGTTACCGAAGAGCGGGAGAAACTAAATATCCTCCACAAGGGATTCTTCGAGAAGCGGGAGGAACTGGCGGGGCGCAAGAGCGATTTGGACAAGGAGTGCTACCGCCTGGAAAATCAGCTGGAGAAACTCTCGGAAAAGATGGATTCCTACACCAATTATATGTGGGAACAGTATGAGATGACTTACCATGCGGCGGAGGAGAATCGAATTGCGGTGGAACTTAGTCCTGCACAGATGAAGACGGAAATCAACCAGTTGAAGAATCAGATGAAGGCGCTGGGGGATGTGAATATCAATGCCATCCAGCAGTTCAAGGAGGTGCAGGAAAGGTATGAGCATCTGCATGGGCAGCACGATGATCTGATTGAGGCGGCTCATGTGCTGGAGGGAATTATAGAGGAATTGGATACGGAGATGCGGAAGCAGTTCGAGAGCCAGTTTGGAGAGATTCGCACTAGATTTGACAGGGTGTTCAAGGAACTCTTCGGCGGTGGCCGGGGCACGCTGGAACTTACCGAGGATGCGGATATCCTGGAGGCGGGCATCCGCATCGTGGCTCAGCCTCCGGGAAAGAAATTGCAGAATATGATGCAGCTGTCCGGCGGGGAGAAGGCGCTGACGGCCATTGCCCTTCTCTTTGCCATCCAGAGTTTGAAGCCTTCTCCCTTCTGCCTGCTGGATGAGATTGAGGCGGCGCTGGACGATTCCAACGTGAGCCGCTATGCAGACTACTTGCATAAGCTTACCAAGGATACTCAGTTCATTGTCATCACCCATCGGAGGGGCACTATGAATGCGGCAGATATCCTCTACGGCATCACCATGCAGGAGAAGGGGGTGTCCACGCTGGTATCCGTCAACCTTCTGGATGAAAAAGAGATTGCAAATTAGAGGGTTACATATTATTATAATGATGCTAGGGTCAAACTAGATGGAAAAATAGAGTTAGAGAGGTGCGCTATGGGTGAGAAAAAAGGTTTTTTTAGCAGATTGAAGGATGGGCTGACCAAGACCAGAGATAGTCTCAAGTCGGGCATGGATGCGATTTTTAGCGGATTTTCCGAGATTGATGAGGATTTTTATGAAGAATTGGAAGAAATTCTGATTATGTCTGATATTGGCGTGGCCACTACGGAAAAGATTCTGGACAACCTCCGGGAAAAAGTGAAGGAGGAAAAGATTAAGGAGGCATCCGTGTGCAGGCGGCTGCTGATGGATTCCATCAAGGAGCAGATGCAGGTGGGGGAGACTGCCTATGAATTTGAGGAAAAGCAGTCCGTGGTGCTGCTGATTGGCGTCAACGGGGTGGGGAAGACTACCTCTGTGGGAAAATTGGCGGGACAGTTGAAGGAGCAGGGGAAGAAAGTCATCTTGGCAGCAGCGGATACTTTTCGGGCGGCTGCCATCGGCCAGCTTACCGAGTGGGCGAATCGAGCCGGGGTGGAGATTATCGCCGGGCAGGAGGGGGGAGACCCTGCCGCCGTGGTGTTTGATGCAGTAAATGCGGCGAAGGCTCGGAGGGCGGACGTGCTCATCTGCGATACGGCAGGCCGACTGCACAATAAAAAGAATCTCATGGCGGAGCTTCGCAAAATTAACGGAATCATTGACAGGGAATTTCCTGATGCCCACCGGGAGACGCTGGTGGTGCTGGATGGGACTACCGGGCAGAATGCCCTTGCCCAGGCCAAGCAGTTTGGAGAGGTGGCGGATATTACTGGAATCGTGCTCACCAAGTTGGATGGAACTGCCAAGGGGGGCATTGCCATTGCCATCCAGTCGGAGATGAATATTCCGGTGAAATATATTGGCATCGGAGAGAAGATAGATGATTTGCAGAAATTTGATGCGGATGCATTTGTGGATGCGCTGTTCCAGAACGGAGAGGAGGAGACGGCATGATGACATTGGACAAGTTTGAGGAAGCCTCGGACAAGGTGAGAGAGGTGATTCTGCCAACGAATCTCATTTATAGCGAGTATTTTTCCGAGAGGACGGGCAACAAGGTATATCTGAAGCCGGAGAATATGCAGTATACCGGGGCTTACAAGGTGCGGGGAGCCTATTATAAGATCAGTACCCTTACGGAGGAGGAGCGGAAGAGGGGGCTGATTACCGCTTCTGCCGGAAACCATGCTCAGGGCGTGGCATATGCGGCGAAAATCTACGGGGTGCCGGCTACTATTGTCATGCCCACCACTACTCCTCTCATCAAAGTAAACCGCACGAAAGGTTATGGCGCCAAGGTGGTGCTCTTTGGCAATGTGTATGACGAGGCCTGCCAATATGCCCTGCAGCTTGCCAAGTCCCAGGGGCTGACCTTTGTGCATCCCTTTAATGACGAGACAGTGGCCACCGGGCAGGGAACCATCGCTATGGAAATCTTCAAGGAACTGCCTACGGTGGATATCATTTTAGTGCCTATCGGCGGCGGCGGTCTGGCGGCGGGGGTTTCCACCCTGACAAAGCTCTTGAATCCTAAGATTAAGGTGATTGGCGTGGAGCCGGCGGGAGCCAGCTGCATGAAGGCATCTCTGGAAAAGGGCGAGGTGGTGACGCTGCCAAACGTGACCACCATAGCGGACGGTACGGCGGTAAAGACGCCGGGAGATGTGGTTTTCCCTTATATTCAGAAAAATGTGGATGAAATCATAGCGGTGGACGACCGGGAATTGATTGGGAATTTCCTGGATATTATGGAGAATCATAAGATGCTGGTGGAAAATTCCGGCTTGCTTACCGTGGCGGCGCTGAAACATCTGGATTGCAAGAAGAAGAAGGTGGTCTCCATCCTGAGCGGTGGCAATATGGATATCATTACCCTATCTTCCGTGGTACAGCATGGGCTGATCCAGAGGGGGCGGGTGTGCACCGTATCCGTGCAGCTGCCGGACAGGCCGGGAGAACTGGAGAAAATCGCAGGGATTTTGGCCAAGCTTCAGGCAAATGTGATTCGCTTGGAGCATAATCAGTTTGTGAGCATTAACAGGAATGCGGCAGTGGAACTGCGCATTACTCTGGAGGCCTTTGGGCAGGAGCACAAGAGGGAGATTATTGAGGCGTTGGAGAAGAAGGGATATGATCCCAAGGAGGAGCATCCCACAGGGCTTTACTGATGCCTTCGGCAATGGGCTTCAGATGGAGGGCCATTGATGTAAGATGAATGGCTGTGAAGAAGGAATTGCCGTGAATGGCAATGGATAGATGAGACAGGGAGGACAGAGCATGAGCCAGGATTGGAACAGGGAAGAAGATTATGTGGAGGGACAGGAACTCCTGCATACGCCGGGGGGCGTGCGGGATATTTATGGCATTGAGTGCGCCAGAAAATTGGCGGTGGAGAGAGAAGTCCATGGTGTGATGAAGGCCTATGGCTTCCGGGATATCGAGACGCCTACTTTTGAGTATTTTGATATATTCAGCAAAGAGAGGGGGACGGTGCAGTCCAAGGAGATGTTCAAATTCTTCGACCGGGGAAACAATACCTTGGTGCTGCGGCCGGATGTGACGCCCTCCATCGCAAGGTGCGTGGCCAAGTACCGCCGGGAGGAGGAGATGCCCATCCGTCTGTGCTATACGGGAAAGACCTTTGTCAACACCGGCAAGTATCAGGGGAAGCTTCAGGAAGTGACTCAGGTGGGGGCAGAACTGTACAATGACGACACCTCGGATGCAGATGCGGAGATGATTGCCATGCTGGTGGATTGTTTGAAAAAAAGCGGTCTTCAAGAGTTTCAGCTGGAAATCGGCCATGCGGATATTTTCCGTGGATTGGTGGAGGAAGCCGGCGTGTCGGCACATGCCACGGAGGAATTGCGGAAATTGATTGTGAGCAAGAATTTCTTTGGCGTGGAGGAACTGCTGAATCAGATGCCAATATCGGAGAAACTGAAAGAGGTTTTTGTGAAGCTGCCGGAACTGCTGGGTGATTTGTCTGCCTGCGTGTCCTATGTCAGGGAGAGGACGGCGAGCCAGCGGGTGCATCAGGCATTGGAGCGATTGGAGAAGGTGGAGGAGATTCTCAGACTGTATGGCGTATCGGAATACATTACCGTGGATTTGAGCATGTTGTCACAGTACAGTTATTATACCGGAGTGGTATTCAAGGCCTACACCTATGGAAGCGGGGAGGCGTTGGCAACTGGGGGGAGATATGATGGGCTGGTGAAGCAGTTTGGCATGGATGCCCCGGCTATCGGCCTTGCGATCGTGACAGACCAGCTGCTGCTTGCATTGACCAGACAGAAGCTATTCACGGAATCTGCCTTGGGGGGAACGGTACTTCTCTATCCGCAGGAATTGCGGAAGAGGGCGTTGGAATTGGCGGAGGAGAAGAGGCGTCAGGGGATCAGCCTGCAGATGCTCCGCAAGTCTTCCAGACGGGATTTTGCTGAATATAAGGAATACGCAGTGCGCATGGGGCATGATGAGATTCTGTATCTGGAGAGTGGGGATTCGCTGGTGGTTTTCCATGTGGAGAGCGGGGAGGAGACCCGCCGGGCAATCTAAAGAGCGTGGAACGGTTCTCTGCATTTGGGAAGGCTTGCCTAGGATGGCGTTGCCGGAAGTGGCATGGGGATTTCGCTCGTGGATGTGAGAAACTGCCATGTCAGTAAAATGAAGAAGGAAAGGTTGATAGAGATATGAGATACATAACATTTGCCCTAGCGAAAGGGAGACTTGCCAAGCAGACCTTGGGGCTGCTGGAACAGATTGGCATCACCTGCGAGGAGATGAAGGATGAGAAGACTAGGAAATTGATTTTTGCCAATGAGGAGCTGGGCTTTCGGTTCTTCCTTTCTAAGGCTACGGACGTGCCCACCTATGTGGAGATGGGAGCGGCAGATATTGGGGTGGTGGGGAAGGATACCATTCTGGAAGAGGGAAGGAAAATCTACGAGGTACTGGATCTGAACCGGGGAAAGTGCCGGATGTGCGTGGCAGGGCCTGCCAGCGCTAGGGAGCAGCTGCAGAATGGCTCGCTGATCCGGGTGGCCAGCAAGTATCCCGCCATTGCCAAGGATTATTTTTATAATAAGAAGCACCAGACCGTGGAGATTATCAAGTTAAATGGCTCTGTGGAACTGGCTCCCATCGT
>CASGVX010000121.1 GCA_949346185.1 uncultured Lachnospiraceae bacterium | reverse complement strand
GGCGGCGTCGTCTCTGGTCCGCCCGAGAATCTCAAATTCCCCGTAATCCTTTTATTCTCTATGTCATTCGAGAGAAAAGGAGATGAGATGACGGGATCATCTCATCCCCGGATAAGCACCTTTCAAGGATTATTTCTTCTTTCTGGTTACCACTACTACAATGCCTGCCACAACTACAACCGCTCCCACAATACCTGCTATTACGCCTGCATTTACAGAAGAGCCACCCTCGCTGTCATCCTCGTCAGCAGATGTAGCAGAAGTTGCATCGTCCTGCTTTGGTGCCGGCGTAGGCGTAGCCGGAACTGCCTCAGGATTGTCATTGGCAAATCCGGAAATTGTAAAGGTAATCTCAATAGAATCATGAGGCGGCATCGCAAGTTCCGGAGAATCCGCATATTCGCCCTGACCCTTCGCATAAGTATCGATCAGGTACAGGCTGGTATATCCATCCTTTAAAGTCTCCGGCTTGATGAACAGCTTCTCAGGGAGGGTGACCTCACTACCATCCACCTTCAGGGAAACGTCAGTAAACTGTACCTTGTCCTTGGCATCTGCCGGAAGGTTTGTAGTAAGATACAGCATAGCTATCTTCATCTGATCCTGCACAGCACCTTCCGGGGCCGTGTCCAGACTTCCATTCAGACCGGTAATCTTTGCTGTATAGGTTCCGTTTCCTTTCAGTTCTACGCCCTCTACGGTACCGTCAATCTTCTCTACGCCATTGTCGCCAGACCGCATCACGTCGGTCTCATAGTTCAGTCCATTCAAATCGGATCCATTCAAGCCGGTTTCCTTATTCGTAATCTCATCATGGAACCTCCATGACTCCGTCTGCTGGAATCCCACAGATGCCTTATAAGTACCTGCGGGGTCAAATGCGACAACCTTCTCGGCCGCCTTCTTTGCCTTCTTCGACTTCTTGACAGCATCTGCCGTGCTGCCCATGCTTGCCACAACAGTCAGTGCCAACGTGGCAGCCAATACTGATGCAGCAACTTTTTTCAGTGATTTTCTCATCATCCTAATCCTCCTCTTCAATATAAAAATACGCACACATTCAAATGTACTTAACTAGTATATCATAAAATTGCACAAAAGTAACCATAAAAATTGAATTTTTTTACCCCAAAAATTACAGTTTTAAATAAAACATTATATATTTACGAAAAAATACACAAAAAACCTTATGCTTTTCTGTTCAAATTGCTCATATGGGTGCTATTCACAGCGAAATCCAGCAAAAATATCGCCATGCGAGATCCTCCACCTCCAGCGGGTTGCTGCACGTAAGATTCCAAGCCATATTTAGATATCCGCAGGAAAGCGCAATATGATTCTGGTGCCCTTGCCAATCTGGCTATCCACGCTCACCCCATACTGTTCTCCGTACTTGATGCGTATCCTCTGGTTTACGTTATTGATTCCCACATGTCTGCTTTCTGCCGACGCCCCCTCCCGCAAGTCTCTCTGAATCTCTGCTAGGGATTCCCGGCTGATTCCTGCGCCATTGTCCTCTATCAAAATATGGATTTCATCCTCTTTCCGCATGACATGAATCCCCAGCATGCCCTTGCCATCCACAGATTCCAAGCCATGGACAAATGCATTTTCCACAAAGGGCTGCATAATCAGGGGAATCACCATGCAATCCAAGTCTACCTCGTCATCCACTGCCACATGAGAGATTATCCGATCCCCGAAACGGTATTTTTGTATCACCAGATAATTTTCCGTCAGTTCCAGTTCCGAACCCAGAGTAACCATCTGCGGCCCCGCCTGAATATTCCTCCGCATAATCCTAGCCAGCATTTTCACCAATTCCTCAATCTCAGGCTGCCTGCTCATCTTCGCCTTCATTCGGATAGTTTCCAAAGTATTATATATGAAGTGAGGGTTGATCTGATCTGCCAGCATCTTAAACTCCACTTCCTTCTGCCGAGTGTGGAGCCGTTCCTTCTGTACCTGCTCCGTCACCACCTGCTCCGTAAGTACTTGGATTTCTTTCATCATCTGTTCCAGTTCGCTATAAATTAGTCCTACCTCATCCGTGCCCTCCAAGGGCTCTACCTGGTCATATTCTCCCGTGGCTACCCGGTGCATCTGCTGAAACAGTTTCTGAATACGATTTTCAAAAAGAACGGAAAAGAAAAGAATCAGCCCCACAGAAATCACCAGCCCCACAGCCACAGTGGTCAGGCTGACAAAATTGGTCCTGCTCACATTAGACATGATATTGCGGTAATCCTGAATGCTGGCAACGGTATAGTACTCCATGCCACTTCTTCCATATATCCTCTGGTAAGTAAGCAAATGCTTCTGCGCCCGATAGCGCATCAGGAGGGAATTTTTCTCCTTCTTCAGATCCATCAATTTCCCAATGATATGTTTTTCCGTCTTTCCTATGGGGAAATTCCTGACTATCACTTCGTCATTTCCAGAGAGTATGGCAGTCCCCTCCCCCCTCTGGGAGAGTTTTCCGGTAAATTCGCGCATCTCTAGGACAATTTGCAGGATTCCCAGCGTCCCTCCCTTTTCATTGGGGATGCACCTAGTCATCTGCATAGTTTTCTGTCCGCTCCTCTTGTCGATATCATATGACCAATAACCATTTCCCTCATAGGATGCGGTATAATTATACCAATGCTTCTCCTTAATCGTCTCGCTATCTACAAAAGTAATATAGCGGTTGGAAGTCCTCTCCATATTCTCTACATATATAATGATGTCGGCAATGTTCTCCTGAAAATGATCCAGGTATTCATCAATAAAATCCATCTTCCGACAATCCCGCTCAAAATCTTCCTGGTTCTTATATTCTTTATTTTTCAGGCGGGAGATAATCTGCCTCACCTCTTCATCTCCATAGATATGGTCAGAAGCCTGTTCCGCCACCCGCATGGACTGGGAAATGCTGCTGCAAATCAGGGAGATTTCCTCCATCTCCGCCTCTTTGGTCTGATCCAGCATGATTGTCCTGCTGCGGGCATTAGAGTAGAGAATAGCCAGCAGAAAAGGAATAATGCCTCCTATTATATAAATAAGAAGCATTCTTTCCCGAAATCTGATATTTCTGATTCTAAATTTCTTAAATAAGTTTTCTTTCATAGGATGCATCATAAATCATCAATCTTAAACTGCACCTGCAATGGCTCCTTCAGCGGCTTTCCATTGAGAGACGTGACCTTCGTAGTGATATTCAATATGTAGGACTCATTCTGGGCATAGGGCTCCAACGGCTCAATCTCGATTTCATTCTCCAAGGAGTTATAGCGGATCGCCGTCTTCAGAGGCGACATGCTCATCGTCGTCACATACAAATTTACATTATTTACCGTCTTAGGATCAAGGGGGACATTGAACTTAATCTTCCAGAGAAAATTCCCCGTCTTAAACTTCAAATCCTGCTTCACCTTATTTTCCAATCCCTCCGTCATGGATTCAAACGCCAGATAATTAGGCATGTATTCCACCAACCTTTCTATATTTTATTCGCACTTCCCTTTCCAGCCTGTCTTTTCATTCACATGAACTTTGCATCATTATTTTACTATTAAACAGAGCAAAAATCAACTCTAACATCCGAGGTCTTGTCCTAAACTTCATCTGCTATACCAATGCATCATTCCGCAATGTTTCATTCAAGTCACACTGCAAGAGACGCTTTCCTCCAATATAATAAGCAAGTGCGACAAACAGTGCAATTGCAGCCGCGAATATCAAAATAGGCAGAATCGGGGCGTCCGACCAGAATACCATCGGGTCTAAATGGCTTGCTGTTACGGCATACTGCACAAACAGCACAGTAAGCGGCAATGTAATCAAAAGAGGTTTTCCTGCTATCACAAACGCCTCGATACAGAACATCTTCCTCATTTCCTGCGGTGTCAAGCCAATGGACATATACCTTGCGAATTCCTGTTTCCTATGGCGGAGAAACCCTAACGTATTTAAAAACACATTTGCAATCCCAATAATGGCAAGCAATACACAGAAAGCTCCCAAAATCATTACCATGCCCCGGATTAAATTCTCATTAGATAATCTTTCCTGTACTCGGTTCTCGCTTTCAATTTCATACTGCCCCGATACAAGCCGCAGGATTTCTCGCTCCAGACCGTCTAAATCCGCAAGGTCTGCAGTTCCGTTTGAAAGGATACGAATATAACTGTCGGATTCCGCTTTGCATACCTCTCCTAACGTTTTATTCCATATAGAAAGCGGGATGAAATGTACAAGGGCATAATTTTCATATTCCTCCCTCAGCGTGGGAACTGTCTGGGTATAAGATAAAACCGGGATTTGTACAGTTTTATCGTTTTTATAAAGAGTTGTTGCCTGGTTATCCTCCCTCACAAAAGGAACATATTCTTTGTAGCGGAAATTGCTGTTTATACTATCCCAAATCTGATTTAACACGATTGCTCCGTCAAGACTTGGCGTAATCCCAATCTTTGAACAAAAATTTAAAAAGCTTGTGTCATCCAAAACAACGATCGGCACAGATACTTTAAACTGTCCATCTGCCTTCGGCGTTCCCGCAATTGGTTCAAGCCCGCCAAGGGATGACAGTTCATCGCTCTGAAATCCTTCTGGCAGGAAGGTCATTGCTTCTGCCTTCTGATATACCATGGCATCTCGTATCTTGGACATATCCTGCAATTCGTCTGTTAGGCTGAAATCCGATATTTCTGTATTCTTTAGGGTTATCATAATATCCCATGCATCCTGATACCGTTCAAAATAAGTATATCTAGTACTGATATCCGCAAGGGTAGTAAAGCAAAGCATGATAGAAAAACCCAGAAAAGACAGCAATAATGAAGCGAAAGATATTCTTAGGGCTTTCTTTTGGGCTTTTAATGCGTTTCCTGCAAGTTCCCCTTTTATACCAAAAAAATAAAATAAAATCCGAGAATGTTTCGTTTTCTTTAACAATAAACCACTTGTATTTCTGATTGCTTCAAGTGGTGTCATTCTGCTCAATTTTCTTGCAGGAATCCATGCAGAAAAAATTACAGTTAAGAACGAAATGAAAACAGTAGCTGCAAATATGGACGGATGAAACTGAAAGGAAGCTTCGTGGCGTCCAGATACATCCGCAGCAAAAAAATTGACTGCTTTTATTACCCCATAGCTCATTAAAATTCCAAACATACTGCCAAACAGTATCGGCGCTATGCTTAAGACCGCCGCTTCCTGCAGCAGACAGGTTCTGATTTGCCTTGGCGTAGCCCCAATACTTGAAAATATGCCAAACTGATGGATTCTGGCATTCATGGATAATTCAAAGGAGCCTCGAATAATTAAGATTAACGACACCGCCACAATAATCAGTATCACCACATACAGTGCCAAAAGCATCGGCGGCGCTGCATCCTCCGGGTCGTGTATAAAATAGCGAGATAGGAGCAATGAGTTGTACCGGATGGAATCTTTATTTAGTCCAAGCTGTGCCGCAATTGATGGCATATCACGATAAATAGTCTTGGCGTTCTTAAAATAAACGTCCACCACTGTTCCTTCCTTTGTAGATAATTCCTCATTGACGACTGCTTTTTCTACATTTGCAAATTGACTTACCAAAGATAATAAATTATCTTCTGATAGATCATCTGAACCTAATGCCTCGCAAACAATGCGTCCCTGCCAGTCGCCCTCCTCCAACATGATTCGTTCAACATCGTACGCCCAAAAATTATATGCTATGCTGCATAACATCGAAAAAAACATTGCAGCAACCAGAGCAGCCGCCATAATTGATATGCTGGATGCACGGTTATTTTTAATATAGTTACCGGAATAGTCCTTCCACATGCCACTCACCTCCGCTTCTGATCGCTGACAATTTGCCCGTCTTCGATGGTCACAATTCGATCAGCTTCCAGTGCAATTTTTTCATCATGGGTAATAAGAAGTATCGTCTGTTTTAAATTTCGGTTTGACAGCTTTAAGAGGTCAATAATTTCCTTTGAATTATTCTGGTCAAGGTTTCCTGTCGGCTCATCAGCAAAAAGAATGGCAGGGCGGTAAATTAAAGACCTTGCGATTGCGACTCGTTGCTGCTGTCCTCCAGATAGCTGGCTTGGCAGGCTTTCCATTTTATCTTCTATTCCCAATGTCTTTACGATGGTTCTAAAATATTCCAAATCTGGCTTTCTCTTGTCAAGAAGCATAGGCATAAGGATGTTTTTTTCTGCTGTCAGAGTGGGAATCAGATTGTAAAATTGGTAAACCAATCCAACCTTTCTCCTTCTGAAAATTGCAGCATCCGTAGCATTTAGCCTGCTAAGGTCAACACCGTCTATGGTTACAGTACCGCATGTAGGCTTGTCCACGCTGCCCAGAATATGCAAGAGCGTTGACTTCCCAGAGCCAGATGCCCCAATAATTGCAACAAAGTCACCTTTTTCAATCGAGAGGCTGATTCCATTTAAAGCAGTAACTTGATTATCGCCTTTTCCAAATACTTTTT
>CASGVX010000120.1 GCA_949346185.1 uncultured Lachnospiraceae bacterium | reverse complement strand
TTTTCAGCGTTTCAAATCCTGTCTCTTCCGCTTTCTCAACAATATGTCCGCTCCCTGCTCCTGAACCTCTGATTTCCTGTACTGCGTCACAAGACAACCCCGGAAAACCAGATCCGGGTTGAAATCCTCCTTCACCCGCTCTATCTGTTCCGTGAGGATTTCCAATCCATCAAAACTATACTGGTCTATCATAATCGGCACAATCACATCATCCGACACCACCAGGGCGTTAATGATGCTCATGTTAATATCTGGGGCATTATCAATAATGCAGAAATCATACTCATGCATTACCGGCTCCAGTGCTTTTTTAAATCTTGTCTGCTGCTGCCTCCCAGTGTCTACAATCGTCCTCAAATTCGCCTCCAGCAAATCCATGTTAGCTGTCACAACGTCCAAAGCCCCCGGCATCTGCTCACTATATGCCGTTTGCTTGATAATTTCCCGGATGCCTGGTTTCCTCTCCAACATCACCCTGGCAATGGTATCCTTATCCTCCGGGCTATATAGACCGAAGGTCTTTGATGCGTTCCCCTGCTTGTCATTGTCAATCAAGAGCACCCTGTGCCCCATCTTGCACAATATGTATGCCATGTTAATGCTGGTGGTGGTCTTTGCCACACCTCCTTTGAGGCTGATAATTGAAATAATTCTCATTGAACCGCTCCTTTCCTCTCGCCTGTCTGGCAATATTTCCGTGCTTGGCTATTGAATAACAAAGCATTTCCTCTCCTCCAAGGATGGTCTGCTCCTGACTGCTGCCGCCTATTCTTATGCATATTTTCTGCAAGCCTTTCATGGCATCTGCTGCATACTTTCCAGTCTCGATTACCATCTAACGGCTCTCCGCATATATAGCACAACCCATATGCTATGCGGTCCTCCCTCGGAAGAATATCATGCATTTCTTGATATAGCCTTCTCGCCCTATTCCTCTTCTTGCCCAGACAAATGCTACACATTACCTTGCCTTTTTCTGCCTTTCTTTTCCCGCATTTTACACATATATTTCCTTGCTTTCTTCTCTGATATAACTCCCTATTGTATTCTCTTACCCTTTTCTTTTCCCTCTTTCTCTCCCCTGCCGACATGTTTTCTAGTCTCTTGCATACACCTTCATACATCTTTTGCCGGCACTCTATGCACATACATTCTTCCCCATACAATCTTTCCTTCCCACAATACGGGCATATCCCAAGCGATATATGCCATTCCCTTCTTTTCCTGTATTCGTCTCTCTGGTCTTTGCGGCATGCCTTGCACGTTTTCCCATCCGTATCAAGAATGCCCCCGCAAGTGGTACATACGCCTTGCTCCGCCCTCTCTTTTCTCAATTCCTTGTTTGAAGTCATTCGTACCCTGCCTCCTTTCCTTGTTATGCGGGTGCTGGTAACTTAAATCATCTGCATTGAATCATTTCTTCCCTTGTGCCTGTTTCGCAATACTTCCGCATTTGACTATTAAAAATCAGCTCATTTTCTCTCTTCCATATATCGTTTTCTTCTGACTTCTGCCGCCTATTCTTATGCATATTTTCTGCAAGCCTTTCATGGCATCTGCTGCATACTTTCCAGTCTCGATTACCATCTAACGGCTCTCCGCATATATAGCACAACCCATATGCTATGCGGTCCTCCCTCGGAAGAATATCATGCATTTCTTGATATAGCCTTCTCGCCCTATTCCTCTTCTTGCCCAGACAAATGCTACACATTACCTTGCCTTTTTCTGCCTTTCTTTTCCCGCATTTTACACAAATGCCACTTTCTTTTCGCTCCCTGTATATTCTTTTTCCTGCTTCACTGTCCTTTTTCAAATACTCTACCTTCTTCTCTGTTGACATATTTTCGTATTTCCTACGATTCTGTTCATTTCCTTTTTCCCTGCACTCCAGACACATCTTTTCTCCCTTATTCAACTTTTCCTTTCTGCAATATGGGCATATCCCAAGCACCGCATACCATTCTCTATCTTCTCTATACTTCCTTCTCCGCCGTTCACGACACTTCGTGCAGCTGCTGCCATCTGTATCAAGAGTGTTTCCGCAATCAGCACATAAGCCCCGTGCCAACCTTTTTTCTCTCCTCTCTTTACATGTCATTTCCCCACCTTCCTTTCAATCACTGATACCGTTCCCATGTTCGCCTGATTGCAAACCCCTACCCATGCCGACCTCCCCCCCATAGCCCGCCTCGACCATGGTATACCTCTGGTACTCCCTCCCGGTAAACGGATCCACTCCGTTGTACACCGTGTCCTTGTCTATGTAATATCCCTTGATTGGCTTCGGCTCCGGCAGCCACCTCACCGCCCTCCTGACGATCTCTGTCTTAGATGGGGGCATATCCAGATTGCGGCTGCAGCTGTATCTCTGCTTATGCCCTCCGCCATTCTCCTTGTTTTCCTTGTAGGTCTTTGATGTTTCCTTAATCAAATATGCCGCCAGGTCTTTGTACTGCCCTGTCCCATCCAGAAATTTAAAGTCCGGCCGTCCGAACTTCCACAGCCGCCTAATCATCTTCGCCACATCCTTGCCCTCAATGTGGTTAATTACCAGGTGATGGTGTATTGCCTTATTTTTGTACTCGGTGACATTGATATACTTCAATTCCACACCCAATTTCTTAAATTCCTTCCGCAGACTGTCAATCAGTTTCTTGATATTCTTCTTTGCCTGTTCCGGCGTTGGCCGCTCGTCCTTCCTGTAGGTCAGCGTTGTAAAAATATCATCCTCTGCGAAATGGGCATTGAGTTTTAACCGCAATTTCCTCTCCGCATTCCTCTGGTTGACCTTCTCCATCTCCTCCGGCGTGGGCTTCTCCCTTCCACCCCTGCAGGGCGGCCCCACCCTCCTGGTGTAGCTCTTCGTCACCTCGATGGTCTTCCCCGCCCTCACCGTTGTCTTAAAATATGCCAAATAAAACCACGCTCCATTTCCGTCCCCGGCCAAGTCCGAAGATAATCCTAAAGTTAATAGTTTGAACAAGCCCGAAAGCGGCAATTTTACGCCGCTTCCCCTTGACTGCAAAGAACAAAAATGGTATGATTTTATTGTATTATTATATGTTTTCGCTCTTTGCGGATTTTTCCGGCGGCTTTGCAGGGCTGCCGGATATTTTTTGCAGAAATCCGTTTATACATCCCTAGCCTTCTTCTTAGCCGCCTTTCTGGCCCTTATGCCCTCTAGTTCCTCCCGCATATTTCGGATATCTTTCCCGCTATATTCTGCTAGCATCTTAGGAGAAATGTTATATGTCCATATGGAGGACATTTTCACGCATGAACCTATCGGCAGTTTCCCCTGTTGCATCGCTATCCTGACATACTGGGGAGATACATTGATGATTTCCGCTGCCTCTGCCGTTGTAATCTTCCCAATCAGCTTTGATTCCTTCGACATGAACCGCCCTACCATCACACGCCCCCCTGCCTTGCCCCTCGTCCTTAATACGATCCCCATGCCGTCACTCATGACCGGTTCCCCCTTCCCTGTGCAACTCCATTCCGAAATTGATGCCCTGCATAAACGCCAGGACTTTTTCACGTTCCCCTTCGCCAATCCCCCTGACCAGCGTCATGAACTTCTCCATATTCTCCCTATCTGACTTGTCCTTTGTCTTCAATACAATTTCCATTCCGTTACCCATGACTAATCCCTCCTTTCCTCTTTCAAGTGAATGTAAAGCCCATCAAGCAATTCCGGGTAAAACTGCTTCACCTTCCTGTCCATCAGGCTCTGTTTCGTAATGGACAACTCGCATGCACATCCTGTGAATAATCTGTCTCGATTCGCACCGCCATCGAATACCGTCACCTTGTCCGCCCGGCGCAGCTTGTCCAATACATCCCGCAATTTCATATTCACATCCCTCCTTTCCTCGATTCCTTCAAATTCAGTTCATCCACCAAATGCTGGACGCTGTCCCGGTCGATGCTATACTCTCCCTTGGTTTCCACATTTCCGCCATGCTCTGGTTTCGATGTGTCGAGAATCCGCAACGCTATGTACATCTTTTCGCCGTCAATGCGCTGGCTGCTCACTTTCCATTCTGACTTCATTTCTTCCTCCCTCCTTCCATTAAATATTCCGGATGGCGGCGGAAGCAATTAGTCCTTGTTGCAAAGGAGAGCCGCCATCCGGGACGCATCCAGATACTTGCACCTGTTGTGTGTGGATGCGCTGACGGTTAGCCCGCCTTGGCTGCATGGGTTTTGGAAAAGGGTAAGTGCGCCCATGCTCGCAATCCCCTCGGCAGCCTTATCAACTGCCGAAGGGTAATTATAGGGAGGTCACGCCGGGAGTTTGTCCCGGCCAGTCCCCCGCCCGGAATCGAACCGGGCTTGCTGCCGGCCAGCGAGGGAATCTCTTGCCCTTTCTCTTAATCTCCTCTATAATTTCTACAGGCATCTGGCAATGCCAAGTATATATGAAAGGAGGTTATTGCATGGCTTTCAGAAGAAATATCACTGTCGCATACACATCACATTGTCCATTTACAGAGCAAAGGCAGACCATAGAAATTACTTATACCGAAGTTCCTATAATTGGTCAGAGAATGCCAGGATATAAAATTACGAAGTATTTTTGTCCGTATGGCGATGAATGTCCATACTATCTGCATTCCCACACAGGTTTTTGCCCTGTTGTTGAATCTGCCCCTGATCGGCCAGATTGATTTTTACCTTGGATTGATTGCTTAAAGGCAACAGTACATTGAACCAGTCAAACCTGCATTCGCTCTTATGTATGCAGGTTTTGCACGGTTCTCCAAAGTCCGCTACTGCATCCCTTAAATGCTGCTCTCTAAAAACCTTGATATGCTGCATGGCACAATCAACGGATTTTTCTTTCATCTCCTCATGCCTCCCTTCTTCAATCACCCGAGCGGCAGCAAAAGCAACTAGTTTTGAAACAAAGGGCCGCCATCCGGGGCGCATCCAGATACTTGATTGCTGTCGTGGATGCGCTGACGGTCAGCCCGCCTAGGCTGCATGGGTAAGGGCACTGCGCCCATGCTCGCAATCCCCCCGGCGGCCTTGTCAACCGCCAGAGGGCGCTATACGGAGGTCATGCCGGGAGCCTGTCCCGGCAAATTCCCCGCCCGGAATCGAACCGGGCATGCCGCCAGCCAGCGAGGGAAATTCCTTGAACTGCTACCCCTCCTGCAATATAATGAATGTGCAACCAATCTTTAACGGAAGGAGGTGAGCAACATGGTAAATGTGAATGTAGATTTTGAATTTGATTTTGAAAAGGCCATTTCCAGGGCATACCACGAGGACGAAACCCACCAAACTATTTTAGATATCGCAAAAGGCATTGATATAGGTGCCATTGATACCGAAAAAGCGATATGGGAACTAATCAAAATCAATTCATCCGTATTCGCAGAAGTCTTAAAACAATACAATCAGGAGTTGCTAAACGAAATCTAACAACCTGAGGATTCTTCGGAATCCCCTTTTTCCCTTATCTGTGATTTTTTCATCATTTCACATAACTTATATGATTCATGCCTCAGACTTTCCGCAACCGCTATGGTCTTTTCCATTTGTGCCAATATTCCTTTCTCGTCAATACTCACAATCGCATCCAACTTCATCACATACCACCTCCCTTCTATAACCGGCTTACCATCATCAGACCACCGGGAGCCACCCGAACGGTGACGGCCTTAACGGTCGTTTCGGCTTATTGTGTTTTTATCTCCTTGCCCTGCTGCCCCTCCTACAATATAATGAATGTGCAACCAATCTTTAATGGAAGGAGGTGAGCAGCATGGCCAGAAAAACATTTTGTCCTTTTGCCAATGGCGAATGCCGAGAGGACTGCATGTATTTTACTCATTCAAGCGCAAGTTATCCAGATAACAAATCTCGCACTTGTCTGATTGCCAGCAGTTTAAACAACATATCTGACCGAAGCGAAGAACTGCTTGACAAAATTCTTGCGGCGATAAAATCCTATTCATAGCATCTCTCTGAGAATTTTTCGCCCATTTGCACGGTCGAAGAGCATCGGGTTTCCCTGGCAACGCTGCTTAGTATGTCCTGTGCCGCATCGACCGTGCATTCTTCCTCAACCAGAATTTCCATGATCCTATCTGCAACCCTGCAATTTTTTTCTGTAAACTCCAATTTCTCGCCTCCTTCTATTCCTCTTGGGATTCTTCGGAATCCCCTTTTTCTCTTCCCGATGCTTTCCATAGCGCATCCCGCAATCCTGTCATTTCATCCTCTAGCGTCCTTATGGCATCCACAGTCCTATCCATATGTGCAAACAGTCCTTCCTCGTCAATGCTAACTTCCATATTTAATCTCAACTTGCCCTGCCTCCCTTCTGTACAATGGCTTGTTTTCTCCTCCCAATGTCCATCCGTGGAGTAATCCCACTCGATGGAGCCATCTTCGTACTGCGTCACCCCGTTTGCCCAAAACATCCAGCCGCTAGCGACATTCCTCATAATTGCATCCCCATCCAGACCACGGATGCAGAGGTACTCCCCGCCGCCTCTGTTCTT
>CASGVX010000119.1 GCA_949346185.1 uncultured Lachnospiraceae bacterium | reverse complement strand
AGTGAAGTAAAAAAAAAAATAGTTTGAACATAAAAGACTTGATTTCATCCAAAGAAAGATTTAGTTCGCGCAGCATTAATATCGTTTCCAGTGTGGCGCTTTGCTGATAGCTATAATAGCGGTAGCCGTTTTCTTTAATGCAGGTGGGTTTCAGCAAACCAATTTCATCATACCACATCAAAGTTTTTTTATTGATTCCATGCAAATCAGCAAATTGTCCAATAGTAAACAGTGTATTTTCTTCTTTCAGCATTTTTCAAATCCCCCTTGACTGTACAGTTACTGTACGGTTTATTATATGCAATAAGTCAGAAAAAAACAAGATAGGAGGATCTTCATTATGAAAAGCGAAAATGCGTATAACCAGCCTGTAACATTAAGAAATGTTATGAAGTTTGCCATTCCAACGATTGTTATGACTGTATTTATGTCTTTTTACACAATGGTAGACGGCCTGTTTGTTTCAAATTTAATTGGTACAGATGCTTTGTCGGCTGTCAATTTGACGGCGCCTATCATTGCATTGGCAACAGCAATTTCTACCATGCTTGCCACAGGCGGAAGTGCTGTCATTATGAAAAAAATGGGAGAACAAAAAACAAGAGAAGCCAACGAAGATTTTACATTTTTAATCATTGTCAACGTGATTGCAGGGCTTATCATGTCCTGTCTGGGCTATCTTGTAATGGACAAAGTTTTTGAAGGTATGTCTCTGTCGCCAAAAGTATTTTCCTATTGTCATCTTTATTTGAGTCGGTATTTGGTTTTTGTCATTCCTATTCTTTTAATGAATAACTTTACCCTCTACATGATTGCTGCCGAAAAGTCTGCGCTGTCTATGGTTTGTTCCATTGCGGGCGGCATTTTGAATATGGTGCTTGATTATGTATGTATTGCCGTACTGGATATGGGGATTGCGGGAGCAGCCATTGCAACCGGCTTAGGATATTCTGTTACGGCAGTTGCGGGTATCGTGATGTTTTCCAATAAGAATAGTATGCTTCATTTTGTAAAACCCATATGTCATTTTAAAACTTTATTCCATGCTGCTGCAAATGGAAGTTCCGAAATGGCAACCGCATTGGTGACAGGTATTGTTACCATGATGTTTAACTGGACAATGTTAAAATATGTGGGTGAAAATGGTGTCGCGGCAATCACCATTATCATGTATGTGCTGATGTTCGCAACTTCCCTATACACAGGGTACTCTTACGGAGTTGCACCTATGATTAGTTATTACTATGGTGAACAAAACCATGAAAAGCTGAAAAAGCTAGTGGGAATGAGTTTGAAGATTATTAGTGTTATTGCCGTTATCACGCTGGTTATTTCCCTTCTGGTTACAGTACCTCTTGTATCGGTATTTGCCCGACAGGATAATCCGGTTTATGGATTGGCAGTTACAGGAAATCAAATTTGTTCATCTGCTCTCATTTTTATTGGCTTTAATGTATTTGCAAGCGGAATGTTTACGGCATTATCCAATGGATTTATTTCTGCTGTACTTGCCTTTTCTCGTTCCTTTGTATTTATGGTCATTGCTATGCTGATACTCCCGGCGATTTGGGGTGTAACAGGTGTATGGCTGGCAACACCTGCTGCGGAATTTGCGGCAATCTGTCTGTCCGCCATCATGTTTATCAAATACAGAAAAAAATATCAATATTAAAGAAGGTGGAAGAAAATGATTGGGTCTGCTAAAATGGAAGTTGCGAAGGAGATGGATCAATGAAGATAGATAGACTTATTGGCATACTATCAATACAAGAACGATGCCCAAACTGCTTATGAACATTGCGAGTTGTCAGTCAACAGCGAAGGGATTCTCGCTGTAGCAGAGGCGCCGGAATCGTACGATGTCAGTGTGATTCATCGGATGAAATGGCAAACAATGACTTTTAATGCGTTTGAAGTGGGAAGTGTTGATGCGGTTAAGAAAGCATTTGATGTGCTAAGTGACGGCGGCGTTGTGATCGATGCAATTCATGAGCTGCCGTGGAGCAAATGCTGCGCTACTGTTATTGATAGGTATGGCGTGTGTTGGTGGATCGGTATTTGACGAAAATCCGTAAGAGGTAAATAGACGCTTATCATCTCAATATCTATTTGCGAAAGGAGTGCTTTCATTTGAAAAACATATTCATAATCGACGATGATATCCACATTGGAAATATGCTGGAGGAAGTCCTGGCAAGAGAAGGATATGGCATTTCCCGGGCTTATTCAGGAACAGAGGCGTTGCTTGCGCTCTCATCCGCAAAGCCTGACCTGGTGCTTCTCGACCTGATGCTGCCAGGTCTGAACGGGGAGGAAGTGCTTCCGAAGCTCAAGGGCATTCCCGTTATTGTAGTAAGTGCAAAAGTGGATGTTGACGATAAGGTTGCCTTGCTTCTTGGCGGGGCTGCCGACTATGTATCAAAACCATTCCACACCGAGGAACTTTTGGCAAGAATCCAGGTGCAACTTAGAAATGCCCCTCAAAAAGAGAATGCTTCCAAGCTGGCATTCGATGATCTGGTGCTTGACATGGATGCGCATATGGTGACAGTCGGAAGTAAAGAAATCAGATTGACAAGAACGGAATATGCCATTTTAAAACTGATGATGCAAAATCCCAATCAGGTTGCCACGAAATCATTTCTCTTGGACAACATTAGCGAAGACACCCCTGACTGTACGGATAGTTCCTTGAAAATGCATATCAGCAATTTGCGAAAAAAACTGCGCGAAGCAACGGGCAAAGATTACATCGAGGCAGTGTGGGGAATCGGATTCAAACTGCGGGCGGAATAGCAACGAATCTTTACCATATCTTTACTCTTTTCTTTACCGTTGTCTTTACCATTTCCTATTATGATGGTTATATCAAAATAGTTGCGGCGGTTACTGAAGATGGTAACGATAAGCGCAGAAATGGAGGGATTGTTATGGATTACGTTCTCAGAACGAATGCTTTGAACAAGCACTACAAGCATTTTAAAGCATTAAGCGGGCTGTCCATGAATGTTCCTAGGGGAGCAATCTATGGCTTTGTAGGAGAAAACGGCGCCGGCAAGACGACGCTGATACGGCTCATTTGCGGGCTGCAGGAACCCACGTCCGGTGAATATATTCTGTATGGGCGGAAAAATACTGACAGGGATATTGCGAAGTCGCGGAGAAGGATGGGGGCTGTGGTAGAAAACCCTGCTATCTATCTGAATATGACGGCGGAAGATAATTTAATGCAGCAATATCAAATACTAGGACTTCCGTCCTTTGACGGGCTGCATGATATCCTTCAACTGGTAGGGCTAGGCAGCACAGGGAAAAAGAAGGCGAAAAACTTTTCTCTTGGCATGCGGCAGCGCTTGGGGATTGCCATTGCGCTGGTGGGGGATCCTGACTTCTTAGTGCTGGATGAGCCGGCAAACGGGCTTGATCCCCAGGGGATTGTTGAGATTCGGGAATTGATTTTAAAGCTAAATCAGGAGCGGCAGATTACGGTGCTGATCTCAAGCCATATTCTTGATGAACTTTCAAAACTTGCGACACATTATGGATTTATTGGGAATGGTTCTATGATCAAAGAAATCAGTGCCAAGCAGCTGGAGGCTGCCTGCAGGAAATGTGTGCGCATAGTGGTGAGCGATACGAAGTTGCTTTCTCGCATGCTCGACGAAATGGATATAGAATATGAAATCCTTTCTGATCGGGAGGCTGATTTATTTGCTAAAGTCAACGTAACCAAGCTTGTCCTTGCCCTTGCAGAGCAGGACTGCGAAGTAATCTCCATGCAGGAACGTGACGAAGGTCTTGAAAGTTATTATATCAATCTGGCGGGAGGTGGAAAAAGTGAATAAGTTGGTGGCATCTGAATTTTTAAGATTGCGAAAAAGCAATCTTTTCAAAATCTGTCTTTTGGCTTCCGCAGGGCTTGGCATTTATATGGTCATGATGAGATGGTATGATATCAAAATGAACCCGGAGATTTATGACAAACTGAGTCGGGAATACAGCAATGCGGATGGAATCCTATTTTCGGGGGCGCTTTATATGATATTTATGGTTGCCATATTTGTAAGCATCTTTGTGGGAACCGAATATTCAAACGGAACCATGAGAAATAAAATTATTGTCGGGCATATCCGATGGAATATCTATTTTTCCAAATTCATTGTCTGCGCCGTGGCGGATATGATTATTTATATATTGTGCGTAGTGGTAGTTCTGATATTTGGCGGGCTTTTTATTGGCGGCACCACGCTCTCCCCGGCGAAAATCATTCTCATGATGTGGGCAAGCACCTCCTCTATTCTGGCACTGACGGCGTTGCTGCTGCTTTTGTCCATGTCTATCCAGAGCAGGACTTATGGAGGAGTTCTTTGCCTTATGACCACGCTGATTTTGATGTTTGCCGCTGTGTCGATTTACCAACGGCTTTCTGCTCCCGAATACTATGACGAATACGCATATGCGGATGAAAATACAGGCGAGGTATCTATGATGGAAAACGTAAAGAATCCGCAGTACCTCACAGGTGGGAAACGCAGGGCATATGAATTTTTAAATGACTTTATTCCTGTTTCACAGCTGTATCAAATCATGACGCACAAGACAGATCGTTTGAACGTGATTGTATTTTATGACCTTATTATAATTATAGCCACAACTGGCATGGGCATGGCGATCTTTAAGAGAAAGAATTTGAAATAAAGAAAATAGGAACAGTAGAAAGGATTAGTTCTAAGCATTTTTGCTGGAGGCTTGGTGTAAATGATGAACGTATGGTTATGGGCTTTGATTGGCGGGGGGTTATTCATTATCTTGTTACTTGCAATTAAAATACACATGCTGAGAAAGGCTGCAAGGGAAATGGGGGAAGCGTTTGCCGATCGGCTCATGACTAATACGAACACGCTGATTGATATTTCCAGCAATGACCAATCAATGCGGAGCCTTGCAAATGTATTGAATGGGCAGTTGCGGGAATTGCGCGCCCAGCGTCATCGATACCTGCTTGGAGACATGGAACTGAAAAACGCCGTCACGAATATTGCCCATGATCTGCGCACGCCATTGACGGCGATATGCGGGTATTTAGATTTGCTGGAACGAGAAGCATCTACTGAAGCATCCCTGCGGTATATTGGGATTATGAAAGACAGGGCGGGGATGCTTTCTGAACTGACAGAGGAGCTTTTTCGCTATTCTGTGATTGTGGCAGCAGAGGGGGATGCGAGGATGGAGCCTGTCTTGGTGAATGAGGTGCTGGAGGAGAGCATAGCGGCATTCTACCATATCCTGAAGGAGCATGATATTACGCCTTCGATTAGATTGACAGAAGCAAAGATTATCAGGTATCTTGACCGTTCATCATTAACCCGGATATTCTCTAATCTCTTAAATAATGCTGTGAAATATAGCGATGGTGATTTGGAAATCTCTCTGTCGGAAGCAGGGGAGATTGTTTTTTCCAACATGGCGTGGGGGCTGAATGAAACCCAGGTTGGCAGGCTTTTTGACCGCTTTTATACGGTGGAGACGGCAAGGAAATCCACAGGGCTGGGGCTTTCCATCGCCAAAACGCTGGTTGAGCAGATGGATGGTGCCATATCTGCCAGTTATCGACATCATCGGTTGAGTATCTGCATCAATTTTCCTTCCGAAATTGAGTTGGAATAACTGCTATTCACAGCCATTCATCCCAGCGATACAAAGCAAAGTCTCCTCACGAAATCCGCAAGAATAAGCTACGCTTCCCACGATCGACCGTGAATAGTAACGAGTAGCCACAACCATATAACAATATTTTGTATTATGTATTGCAATTGCGCACAATATATGGTATTTTAGTCTTATTCACTAAAAAAGAAAGATGGTGTCATATGAAAATCATTAAAAGAAGTGGTGCGGAGGCAATTTTTCATGCGGATAAGATTACGGCGGCGGTGATGAAGGCTAACTATGAGGTGCCGGAAAAGGAGAGGCTGTCCAAGGAGCAGATTCAGGATATCACGGATAGCGTGGAAAATATCTGTCTGGACATGAACCGTTCCCTGAGCGTGGAAGAGGTGCAGGATTTGGTGGAAGAGCACATCATGGACAAGAGGGCCTTCAGCGTGGCGAGAAAGTATATTACCTATCGCTACAATCGGGCGCTGGTGCGCAAGGCAAATTCCACGGATAAGCAGATTCTCAGCCTCTTGGAGTGCGATAACGAGGAAGTGAAGCAGGAAAATTCCAATAAAAATCCAACGGTCAATAGCGTGCAGCGGGATTATATGGCTGGGGAGGTGAGCAAGGATATCACCAGGCGGTTCCTTTTGCCCGCCGAGGTGATGCGGGCTCATGACCAGGGCATCATCCATTTCCACGACACGGATTATTTTGCCCAGCATATGCATAATTGCTGTCTGGTGAATCTGGAGGACATGCTGCAGAATGGAACAGTGGTGAGCGAGACGATGATTGAGACGCCCAAGAGCTTTTCCACTGCCTGCAATATCGCCACCCAGAGCATTGCCCAGATTGCCAGCTCCCAGTATGGAGGACAGAGCATTACCCTCACCCATCTGGCGCCCTTCGTGGACGTGAGCCGGAAGAAGATCGTGCTGGAGGTG
>CASGVX010000118.1 GCA_949346185.1 uncultured Lachnospiraceae bacterium | reverse complement strand
GATAGAGGAATAGGAGAAGGGCTGAAGCGTGACTTGATTGAGAGAAGAGGACAGGGAGATTGATATGCTGCTAGAAGGCAAGAAAGCCGTGGTGACAGGGAGCAATCGGGGGATTGGCAAGGCGATTCTTGAAAAGTTTGCAGAAAATGGCGCAGAGGTTTTTGCCCACGCCAGGAAGCGAACGCAGGAATTTGAGTGGGAATGCCGCAGGATAGAAGAGCAATGCCAGGTGAAGATTCACCCGGTTTATTTTGATGCGGAAATGGATGGGGAAATCAAGCAGGCGGCAAAGGAAATCGCCGCCATTTCTAGGGAGATTGACATCCTAGTGAACAATATGGGCATGGTCAATTCCGTGAAGTTGTTCCAGATGACGACCATGGAGGAGATTCGCAGGGAATTTGACGTGAACTTCTTCGCCCAGATGGAACTGACCCAGTATCTCTCTCGGCTGATGGTTCGCAGGAAGCGGGGAAGCATCGTCAATATCTCTTCCTGTGCCGGGCTGGATGGCAATACGGGCATGCTGCAGTACGTGTCCAGCAAGGCCGCCCTCATTGGTGCCACGAAGCGTCTTGCCATCGAACTGGGCAAGGCGGGCATCCGGGTAAATTCCGTGGCTCCGGGGCTGACAGAGACGGACATGGGAAACCAGATGGGGGAGGACTTGGAGCGGGAGACGCTGCAGCACTTAATCATCAAGAGAAAGGCAGAACCAGAGGAAATTGCCAATGCGGTGGTCTTCCTAGCCTCGGACATGGCATCTTTTATCACGGGACAGACCCTGCGGGTGGATGGCGGGATGCTGAATTAGCAATTCCTCTTCTGAGAGGGATAGAGGCAACTTAATATTCGTTGTATTAGTCAGGCGTGGAGGAACAGCCCTTTATCGGGGGTTCGGCTACCTTCAACAGCAAGAAGAGGTATGTAAACCGGCCTCTGGAAGAACAGTCGCCCTGGCTGGACAGGGAAGATTTTTTTGAGGGAGATGGTCATCGAGCCCATCGACCAGTAACTGGTGAGATGATGGCAAATCCTTTTTGCCATAGGATTTTGAATAAAATGCCTGTTGCTCTGGCGCTGCAGGCTAGTGGAGATTATCATGGCCTTTTACAAGAATTTGAAAAGATTTGGGGACAGCCCCGCCATAGTAGACGATCAGGGGCAGGGCATCTCCTACCGGGAGCTAGACGGATTCTGTGCCAAAATGAAGGAATGCCTGGAAAAGAGGAGACTGGCGTTTGCTTTCTGCGAGAATGGCATCGCCTCCATCAGCGGCTATGTGGCCCTTTTGCAGAGCAGTGTGGTGCCTGTCCTGCTGGACCGAAATATCGAGAGGGGGCTGCGGGATAATCTGATTGGGCGGTACCATCCGGAATACCTGTACATGCCTCAGGAAATGGCGGGGGAAATGGCGGGCTATCAGAGCATTTTCCAAGAGAGGGGCTATGTCCTCTGCCAGTCGGCAGAAAAGGAAGAGCATCCCATCTACGAGGAACTGGCACTGCTTCTGACCACCTCCGGCAGCACAGGAAGCCCCAAACTGGTGCGCCAAAGCTATGAGAACATCCAGGTCAATGCAGACTCCATCGCAGAGTATCTGGCCATCGATGGCAGAGAGCGTCCCATTACGACTCTGCCCATGAACTACACCTACGGCCTTTCCATCATCAACAGCCATCTGCTGCGGGGCAGCACCATTCTTGCCACCAATGCCACTTTGATGGACCGCAGGTTCTGGCAGTTTTTTAAGGAGCAGGGGGCAACTTCTTTCGGCGGCGTGCCCTATACCTATGAAATCCTCAAGAAACTTCGGTTCTTTCGGATGGATTTGCCTTCCCTGAACACCATGACTCAGGCTGGAGGGAAGCTGACGCCGGAACTGCACCGGGAATTTGCAGAATATGCCAGAGACCATGGGAAGCAATTTGTCGTTATGTACGGTCAGTGCGAGGCCACGGCGAGAATGGCGTACCTGCCGGCAGAGAAGGCCGTGGAAAAGTACGGCAGCATGGGCATTCCCATCCCGGGGGGCAGGCTGGAGTTGATAGATGCGCAGGGAGATGTCATTGCAGAGGCGGATACGGTGGGAGAACTGGTGTACTATGGGAAGAATGTGACCCTGGGCTACGGAGAGTGCCGGGAAGATCTGGCTCAGGGAGACCAGCGTCATGGAAGGCTGGAGACAGGGGATATGGCAAAACGGGATGAGGATGGCTATTATTATATCGTGGGGCGTAAGAAGCGTTTCCTGAAAATCTTTGGCAACAGGGTGAATCTGGACGAGGCGGAGAGGATGGTCAAGGGGCTGCTTTCCCATTGCGACTGTGCCTGCGGCGGCGTGGATGACAGGCTTTTCGTATTTCTGGCGGGAGCCACGGAGGACGAGGCGGGAAAGATTGTTCCATTTCTGGCGGAAAAGACCAAGCTGCACCCCTCGGCATTCACGGTGAGACTGCTGGAGGAGATTCCCAAGAATGAGGCGGGAAAGACCCAGTACGGGCAGCTGGCATCCTATATCAATCTGGAGTAGCTAAGACGCTGGCATATGATATCCATTAAGGACAGCTGGGATGCTGGCATCGCCAGCACGGGAAAGGGTTCGGAGGGATGGAAAGGAAGGAAGCCATGGAATTTGACGAGTTATTATCCCTGCCCCCCTATTCTCTGGACAGAGAGGAGAAGGGGCGGGTTCTGGGAGAAAGATTGGGAGAATTGACAAAACGGCACAGGGAGTGCTGTGGGGAGTACCGGGAGGTTCTGGATTTGCTGGGAGGCGGATTTTTCCCAGATTGGGAGGATGAGGCTGACATCCCCGGCGGGGCAATATCCAGCAGCTCCGGGATGCCTATCCCTTTCTGGGGAACAGGCTGGGCCGGGGGCTGGCGTTTCATATCGCCCCCTCCAACGTGCCGGTGAATTTTGCCTATAGTCTTGCCTTCGGCATGCTGGCGGGGAATGCCAACCTGGTCAGGGTGTCGGAGAAGGCGTTTCCCCAGACGGAGATTCTGTGCCGGGGACTAGCTCAGGTGCTAAGCTGGCCGGAGCATGCCCTTTTGGCGGGGCAGACTCAGGTGGTATCCTATGGGCATGACAGGGAAATCAACGACTTTTATTCCGGCCAGTGCGATGTGCGGGTCATCTGGGGAGGAGATGCCGCCATCCGGCAAATCCGACAGTCGGAATTGAAGCCACGGGCCACGGAAATCACCTTTGCAGACAGATATTCCTTCGGTCTGTTTGACCAGAAGGCGATAGCATCTCTGGAAGAGGAAAAACTGGCAGAGAAATTTTACAATGATACCTACCTGATGGATCAGAATGCCTGCTCCTCCCCCCATCTGATATTCTGGACGAATACCCATGGGAAAGACAAACACGAAGGCATTGCCCATGGGAAGGGAAGGATAGAACGCAGTCTGGCGGAGAGAGAAGATGCAAGAAATCATGCTGCCGGGAAAGAGGATGTCAGGGAGAGATTCTGGGAGGCGGTGCATCAGGCAGCGGCAAAGTATGACATGCCGGAAAAGAAGGTCATGGACAAATACACCTTATTGTGTGAGAATGGGGCAATGGGAAAGGTTTTCTACGGCGGTATGGCAACCGCCTCTACGTGGTTGCCCTTCAGGAACTGCCAGAGTCCATGGAGGAGCTGCGGGGAAGATTTGGCCTCTTCTATGAAATGGAATTAGAGAATCTTGAAGCAATATTTGACAGGATATCTGAGAAGGTTCAGACCTGCGTCACCTTCGGCGTATCTGGGGAGATGCTTGCCAAGCGATTGGCAGACTGCCAAGTGCGGGGCGTGGATAGGATTGTGCCGGTGGGTCAGGCGATGGATATTGGCGTATACTGGGATGGCTATGATGTGATTGGAAGCCTGTCAAGGGGATTGGTGGTGTGACTGGGATGAAGGGAGATTTTTTGCAGAACAATCTGCTAGAGATAGAGGCAGGGGAACAGAATATGCTGGAGGGGCATTGCCGGGAGATGAGAAAAAACTGTCTGGTGATGGCGAAGGCGGCAGGCGGCGAGGGATTTCACTTTGGCGCCAGCCTTTCCATCATTGAAATCGTGGCAGTTTTATATCTGAGGGTGATGCAGATTGGAAAGCATTTATTCCAGTCTGAGGAGCGGGACCGCTTCATCCTCAGCAAGGGGCACGGAGTGCCCGCAATCTATGCGGTGCTGGAGCGGATGAATGTATTGTCTCGGGAGGACTTGCTCACCTTTAAGAGAGAAGGTTCTGATCTGTCAGGGCATCCCTGCAAAAATGAATCCCTGGGCATTGAATTCTCATCGGGAAGCTTGGGACAGGGACTTTCTTACGGCGTGGGGGTGGCGCTGGCGCTAAGGCGTAAGGGAAATGGGAATGCCCGGGTATTCGTCCTGCTGGGGGACGGAGAGTGCGACGAGGGTTCTGTCTGGGAGGCCGCCATGGCGGCGGCAAAGCATGGGTTGAACCATCTGACAGTCATTGTAGATTGGAATCATATGCAATACGACGGGGACACGGAGCAGGTGATGCCCATGGAGTCCCTGGAGGCGAAGTGGAAGGCATTTGGCTGGGATGCATGCCATGTTGACGGTCATGACCTGGAGTTGCTGGAGATGACATTGGGGAAGGAAAGTGCCAGACCGAGAGCCATCATCGCCGATACGGTGAAGGGAAAGGGGATTTCCTTCATGGAACATGAGGCTCAGTGGCATCATGGCATGATGACGGCTGCTCAGGAAGAACAGGCATGGAAAGAGGTTGTGGGAGATGAAGATTGACAGAAGGAAGTTGAGGAGCTGGTCTCTGGTGGGAAGTACCGGGACTTATGGCATGGCCATGGAGGAACTGGCAGAGGAGGTTTCCGGCCTTTCCAAGCCACCGAGATTGCTCCGCATCGGCGTGGAAGATAGGTATCCCCATGCCGGACCGTACCATAGCCTGATGACAGATGCCGGATTAACATGGAATCAGATTTTACAGAAAATAAATAGCGCACTCTCCTAATTAATAGTTGCTAATCCCGGCCGATATGTTTTGACTTCAAATCCCCTTTGGTGTATGATAAAGGACAATTCAGAGTAATGATGCAATAGGTAGGAGGACGAAATGGAAACATTGAAGGACTGGTATTTGTCCAGTGGAATTGACGAGGAAGTATATGACTTCTGCGATGGAATCCAGCGGGAGCTGGGAGAGCGGTTCGCAGAGATTGATGCCGTGGCAGAGTACAACCAGATGAAGGTGGTGCGGGCCATGGAACAGTGCCGGGTGAGCGCCGCCTGCTTCGAGAGCAGCACCGGTTATGGCTATGACGATTTGGGACGGGAGACCTTGGAGGCGGTGTATGCCCAAGCATTCCAGACCGAGGCGGCTCTGGTGCGCCCCCAGATTACCTGCGGCACCCATGCCCTGACCATCGCCCTGTCCGCCATTCTGCGGCCGGGAGACGAACTGCTGTCCCCGGTGGGAAAGCCCTATGATACCCTGGAGGGGGTGATTGGCATCAAGGAGGATAATCCCCCCGGTTCTCTGAAAGAATTTGGCATTTCCTATCGCCAGGTGGACCTGATGGAGGATGGGGCTTTTGACTTCCAAGGAATAGAAGAGGCACTGACTGACCAGACAAAGTTAGTTACCATACAGCGTTCCAAGGGATATGCCACCAGAAAGACACTGTCCGTGGACAGGATTGGGGAGCTGATCGCCTTTATCAAGGCTAGGAGGCCGGATGTAATCTGCATGGTGGATAATTGCTACGGCGAATTTGTGGAAAAGATGGAACCCACTCAGGTGGGGGCGGATTTGTGCGTGGGCTCCCTGATTAAAAATCCCGGCGGAGGGCTTGCACCCATCGGAGGATACATCGTGGGGAAGGAAGAATATATCGAACTATGCGCCTGCCGCCTCACTGCGCCGGGACTGGGAAAGGAAGTGGGGGCTACCCTGGGGGTGAACGGCATGTTATTCCAAGGATTTTTCCTGGCACCCACAGTCACCGCCGGAGCATTGAAAGGAGCTATATTTGCCGCCAGCGTATATGAGAATCTGGGATTTCCCGTGGTGCCGGACAAATCCGAATCTCGGCATGACATTATTCAGGCAGTCACACTGGGCTCCCCGGAGGGGGTCATCGCTTTCTGCCGTGGGATTCAGGCTGCCTCTCCGGTGGATAGCCATGTTGCCCCGGAGCCCTATGCCATGCCTGGGTATCACAGCGACGTGATCATGGCGGCGGGAGCCTTCGTGCAGGGCTCTTCCATCGAACTGAGCGCGGACGGCCCCATCGAGCCTCCCTATGCCGTGTATTTCCAAGGGGGGCTTACCTGGTATCACGCTCGATACGGAATAACCATGTCCCTGCAATACATGAAGAATGCAGGGCTGGTATCCCTCGCCCCTAGCAAGTAGCGGGATTATCTGCTTCTTCCGGCGATAGCAAAGTCATCCTGTGGCATGTAATGGCAAGATGGGTCGAAACGCAGCAGAGAAAGTCATTCTCTGTCAGGATTCATCGAAAAATACATCAGATTTTCACAAAATCCCTTCTATACAAAGAAGGGATTTTGTGTTACCATGGATATTGTGTATATTTATGGAAAATTTTGGATTGTCTCTGGGGAGCCTCCTGAAAAGGAGAATGAATGGACA
>CASGVX010000117.1 GCA_949346185.1 uncultured Lachnospiraceae bacterium | reverse complement strand
AAAATTCCAGTTTACGCAAAATGCAAAGTTATTTTTTAACAGTCCCTTACTGTTCAAAGCCATTCATCCCTTCATGGGATAGGCGGAAGCAATTTCGATACATCTTTGATACAAAAATATGTTATCCTATAGTTATTACTCACGAGCCACAAAGATGAATGACGAGCAATACTATGATAAGGCAGGGAGGCGCCAATAGCATTATGAATAAAATATTGATTGTTGAAGACGAGGAACCAATTGCGAATTTGATAAAAATGAGTTTGAAAAGCGCTGGCTATCACTGCCAAGTGTGCTACGATGGGCAGGATGCCGCCGATCAAATGCTGGCGGAAAATTACGACCTATGCCTGCTGGATATCATGCTGCCGGAAATTGACGGATATGAATTGCTGGATTACGCAAAAGACATCCATCTTCCGGTAATCTTCCTTACTGCAAAAGGAGAGACCGCAGACAAGGTACGGGGACTCCGAGCCGGGGCAGAGGATTACATTACCAAGCCCTTCGAGGTATTGGAACTGCTGGCCAGAGTAGAAAATGTCCTCCGGCGATTTGACAAACTGGCAAAGACTATAGACGTCCTAGACCTGCACATAGATATCGCCTCCCGGACTGTGGCGAAAAAGGGCATTCCTCTAAAACTCACATACAAGGAGTTTGACCTCCTCCTCCTCTTCGTCCGCAATCCAAACGTGGCACTGTACAGGGAAAGCATCTACGAGCATGTATGGCAGAGCAATTATCTGGGAGACAGCCGAACAGTGGATCTGCATGTGCAAAGGCTTCGGAAAAAGGCTGGTTTGGAGCAGAATATAGAGTCCATCTACAAGGTGGGATACCGTTTCACAACGGACACCCCATGACTGGGAAGCACCCCTCATGAAACACCCATTGGCATCCCACAGAAGCATAGCTGTTTGTTTCTGAGCGAAAGCAAATAGCTATTCCCATGCGAGATACTCTTCAAGTTTTCTCGTAGAGTTCTTCTCATAAATTGCTCAGAAATGAGGGTCACTATGAAATTATTTTGGAAACTATTCATCACCATGATGTGCGTGATTATTTTATTTTTTATGATTTCCTGCAACATCTTGGTACATACCGCCTTCCAGACTATGTTAAATCGGGAGGCGGAGCGGGGCATTGAGGAAATCAAGATATTCCAGTATGCGCTTTTGGCTTCTTTGGAGGGACTTCCCAAGGATTACCAGGCCACCGACAAGGCGGTGGCAGAAATCACCAAATCCTTTCAGCAGAGCCTGAATAACGCCCAGAGCACCATTGTAATTTATAACAGCCAGAACAAGGTGATATACCGCAACAGCAGCCTTGAAAGCAATCTAATCAAGAAAGCAAATGGCAGCACATCTGGCATCTGGCAGATAGCAAAGCACGGAAATCATTACTATATGGAGTCCCTATGCCAAGCAAACAGCAGCAAGGAACGCTACACGCTGGAAGTCCATCGGAAAATCGATCATATATATCAGGACAGAGACTTGCTGTACGAGAGATATCACCTTACCCTGATCCTAGTATTTGCCGGCATCACCGTCATACTGTTCCTATTCTCCATTCATTTCACCCGCCCTGTACGGAAACTTTCCCAAGTCACCCGCTCCTTTGCCCAAGGAAATTACAAAAGCCGCATCAGGGAGCGGGGGCATGACGAAGTCGCCCTTCTGGGGCAGGACTTTAACCGAATGGCAGGTCAAATTGAAGAAAATATCGTGGAGTTAAAAGAAAATGCCCGGCGCAAAGAGGAATTTACCGAAGCATTTTCCCATGAGCTAAAGACGCCGCTGACTTCTATTATCGGCTATGCCGACATGCTGCGCTCCAGAAACATGTCCACAGAGGAAATCATTTCCTCTGCTGATTATATCTTCCATCAGGGAAAGCGTCTGGAACGCTTGGCAATGAAGATGATGGAATTAATTTATATTGACCGACAGTCCATCCAATTTCAAGAAATAGACATCACGCTCTTTATCAATAAAGTAAAGATCATGACAGAACCCATATTGCAGAAAAAGGGTATCCGGCTGGAATGCCAAGCAGAAAGCGGGCTTCTCCATGGAGACTTGGACCTCCTGCTATCCCTGTTCTCCAATCTCATCGACAATGCAAGGAAGGCTTGCAGCGAAAAGGGAAACATCCTTTTGTCGGGACATCCCATAAATCAGGGATATTTCTTTGCCATCAAGGATGATGGCAGGGGCATGCCGGAAGAAGAGATCCATAAGATTACTGAGCCATTCTATATGATTGACAAGTCCCGGGCAAGGAAAGAAGGCGGCGCAGGCATCGGCATGACCCTCTGCCAGAAAATCATCTCCCTCCATCAGGCAGAATGGACCATTGAGAGCCGGCCCAATCAAGGGACGGAAGTAAAAATCATCTTTCAGGAATACCACAGGGAAAGGAAGGAGTCTGACCATGAAGCGAATGCATAGAGCCAAACTACGCCAAATCATCTTCACATCATGCGGAATTGCCTGCGTGGGCATCATTCTGTGCGCAGCATTTGCATTTCCCAAATACTATTGCCTGTTTCGTGACCGAAATACCTTAAACAAAGCAAACTATATGGATATCAACATCAATACCTACGAGACCGACTACGCCTCCTTCCCCGAGAAAATCCATGCCCTAGCACGAGCGAATTATGAAGGGAACCCCCTGCAGGACGCGCCCCTGCGAGCCGTGCAGGTAAACGAGCCAGGCGTGGGAATGGATCAAAAGGAACTGACGGACATAGTCAATGATGAGTTTGCAAAACTTTATAAAGAGGGAATCCTTCCTCAGAAAATCAAGGCGAACTCCAAAAAGATGACCCTCTCCCAGCGCTATACTATCTATGAGGCAAATTCCAAAAAGGACTTCAAAGGCATCAGCTGCTGGAAACTGGTATACGCCAGCAAAAAAAGAATTATCACCCTATATCTTGACGAGGAATACCACAAGATATACTACCTAAAAATCCACCGCCTGAAAAAAGAACCGCAAGACAAATTTGCGGCCTGGAATTACTCCCGCTTTGACAAGCAATCATACAGTTATTCTTCAGGCTATCAGGATAATTTCGATGCTTGCTGGAACGGCCTGATGCGCTACTATGATTTGCTCCTATACTCCGAAACCTCAAATCAGTGGTCAGATGCCCCCAATCTATATGGCTCTGTTGACTTCAATGACGCATGCAGCATCTCCATTTTTGAAAATTTCGATAGTTCCATCCCTGAGTACACTTGGGATGTGGGATTGCAGATGGAGGAAATGATACAATTTTGATGCCCTTTTGCAGAGAAAGCGATGCATTGTGCTGTTATCCTAATCTCATACCAAAGGAGAGGAGGAACGCATAACAATGAAACGAAGCAAAAAAGCCATCGTCTCCCTGCTGGGAGTGTTGGCTGCAGAGGGGGTGATCGTCTTTCTCCTAACCTGCATCTGGACAGGAAATATCATGTCAGGGGGAAACACCGCTGCCATGGCACCATCTGCTGCTCCTGCCCAGCAGGAAAGGAGTGTCTCGCCGCCCGGGACAGCCCTGGCCAAAGCCACCGCTGTCCCGAGTTATGAGGGAAAAAAAATCAAAAATATATTCAAAGCATGTAAGAAAACACTTGTCTTGGTAAATGAGAAAGAGAAATTAAAAACGTCTTACCATCCTTCCCTGATTCCCATCTGCCAGGGACGTCTGCAAGCCTCGGAATACCTTTACGACTCCTTGGCGCAGATGCTGGCAGATGCCAGGGATGAGGGATACCAATTTTATATTGCTTCCGCATACAGAAGCAGAGACAAGCAGCAAAGACTGGTGGATGATGGCGTGCGAAAGAGAATGCGACGCGGCGCATCCTACGACGAAGCCATAGAAAAAACATACAATGAGATTATGCCGGCAGGCCATAGCGAGCATGAGACCGGTCTGGCACTGGATATCTTATGCTCTGGAAATATGCAAATGGATATTTCCCAGAAAGAAGAGCCCGGCAATAAATGGCTGTGTAAAAATTGCCACAAATACGGCTTTATCCTTCGCTATCCAAAGAGCAAGGAACACATTACCAACATCACCTATGAGCCATGGCACTTTCGATATGTAGGGGAGAGGGCGGCAAATTATATGAGGGAAAATAATATGACTTTGGAGGAATTTTGGGATAACATGGAGTAGAAAAGCGGAACGCTAAATGCGTTCCGCTTTTCTACTCCATGCTAAAGATTCTGCAAATTCTTTATTTTCCCCTTAATTCTCTGCAATGCATTGTCGATGCTCTTTGGTGCCTTGTCCAGCTTGGCGGCAATTTCCTGATAGGTCAGCCCCTTGAGAAACAAATCCAGCACCTGCATCTCCATCTTGCTCAAGTGCCTGTAAACCTTCTCTTGGAAATCTCTCTGGTACTCCCTTCCCACCACAATTCTCTCCGGATTGCTCTGCCAATCCGAAACTGTTTTATCAATGACGAATCCGCCGTCCTGATCTGCGCTCTCATCCCCATTCTCCACAGAATACAGAGAAATATATGTATTTAGGGGCTGATTTTTTTTGCGATTAGACTTCTTCACCGCCGTGTACAGCTGTCCTCTGATGCAGGTGTTAGCAAAGGATTCAAAGGCCGCCCCTTTTTCCCTATCATAAGTCTGTATCGCCTTGAAAAGACCAATCATCCCCTCCTGTACCAGGTCATCCTGCTCCCCGTCTATCAGAAAAAGAGGCCTGGCAAGGGCGCGCACCATGCTTTTGTATTTCTCCAGAAGGGCAGTAATGGCATCACCATCCCCCCGCTGCGCCTGCTCCAGCAGCCGAATCTCCTCCGCATCCATTTCCTCTTTTCTCATCCCATTTCTCTCCTTCGTACCAAACACGCACGGCAATGTATGTTGCCATTCACATCCAGCGCGCATCTATTTCCCCTTTGCCAGCCGCTGCCGCACAATCTCATAAGAAAGCACGCCCATGGCCACCGATGCATTGAGGGAATCAATATCCCCATACATAGGGATGCTCGCCACAAAATCACAGTTCTCCCTCACTAGCCGGCTCACTCCCTCCCCCTCGCTTCCAATCACTAACCCCATAGGACCGGTAAGATCCAGCTGATACATGGGCTCTCCCCCCATATCGCCGCACACGAACCACATTCCCCGCTTTTTCAGTTCCTCCATCGTCTTGGAAATATTCGTAACCTTCGCCACAGGAGTATAATTGATGGCTCCCGCAGATGCCTTCGCCACTGTCGCCGTAAGCCCGGAAGCCCGCCTTTTGGGAATAACCACCCCATGCGCCCCTGCCTGATTCGCCGTTCGGATAATCGAGCCTAGGTTATGGGGATCTTCAATGCCATCCAAAATGACCAGCAATGGCGCTTCCCCTCTCTCCTCCGCTGTGCCAAGCATTTCCTCCACCGTGCCATACTCATATGCCGCAGCATAGGCGATGACGCCCTGATGCTTGCCCGTCTCCGACATCTGATCCAAGCGCTCCTTCTTTACAAAATTCACAATGGCATCCGTCTTTTTGGCCTCCCTGAGAATGGTGCGAATCGGCCCATCCTGGCATCCATCCAGGACAAACAGCTTGTCAACCGTTCTGCCAGCCCGAAACGCTTCCACCACTGCATTTCTCCCCTCAATCGTCAGTTCCTCGTACCTCATAGTTTTCCTCATTTCCGCACTGCACTTATCACTAAAATATCTCGCGGCGTTTGTGCGCGCAGCGCATAGGCACAAACTGCCTTCGATATACCGAAATGTTACTATCACACCCATTCATAACCTAATACATCATATGCCGCCATACACAGCCGTTCATTATCTAATGCTTAACCGCGGTCATTCATCACCCAATTATTCAATCAGGCATCTGCCCGGATTTTTCTAAGCCAACTTTCACAAGTTCCAAAACCCTTGGCAAATCATGTCGCAAATACAAGTACCCAATTAATGCCTCAAAGCCAGTAGCCATGCGATAATCCACAATAGATGCATTTTTGGCAGAGGAAGATGATTTCGCATTCCTCCCATGGCGAAAGACTGCCTCTTCCTCCGGCGTGAGGCATTCCATAATCTCCCGCATCAGCCTAGCCTGAGACTCTGCCTTCACAATTCCAGTAGTCATCTTATGAAATAGATTCACCCTTCGGTTGCCCAAGTCAACCACAATAGTCCTGATAATCAAATCATATACCCCATCTCCAATATAAGCAAGCCCCAATGCTGAATACTGTTCCGGCATCCGCTCAGGCATTCCAAATCTCTCTTCAATTTCTCCAAAAAAATCTTGATACTCTCCCATGCTTTTCCTCAGTTCCATCCTCTCTTGCAAACCTATTTACCACAAAAATCCCTAAGGAGACCAGTAGCAATGACACATAAATCATTCCCCCGCCCTCCGGCTCTTCCCCCAATAAAACCATTGACAGCAAGACGCCAGCCACCGGATTAAAGAACCCATAGATAGCCACCTTAGACACCGGATGATATTTCAACAGGATTCCCCACAATGTATAAGCCACGGCAGACACTGCCGACAAATAAAGCAAAAGGAATATCGCCCTCAAACTTGCCACATGCAGCCTTCCACCCAGACACATCCCCAAAATCATCAGCAGCAATCCTCCAATTAAAAATTGGCTGCCACTCAACATGACTGGATCATGCTTCTTGGAAAAATTTTTGATACACACAGCTGAGACAGCTGAGGAGAGGGCTGAGAGAAAAATAGCGCCGTCACCCACTTGAAAGGAT
>CASGVX010000116.1 GCA_949346185.1 uncultured Lachnospiraceae bacterium | reverse complement strand
AATGGGCAGGATTTGAAAGATGTATCCCTTTCGCTGGGAGATATTGACAGCCCAAAGGATAGGATGATTTTGTATGATTTATATACGTCTATGGCGAGAAAGCAAAAGCGGTAGCATTGACAGAGGAATTGACGGATGAATCGACAAATGATAGGATGTTTTTTCATAACGATCAGCCGTGAATATATAACTGCGCAAGAAATTTGTTGAATCGAGAGAAGGATGATGCTATCATTTATAAATTAAAAAGCCCTGGTGATCAGCCAGGGCTTTTTTTATGCTAAATCCAGACTGTTTTATCGGGTGTAAAAGTTAGTAGGAATAGATGTACCATGATCTAGAAATAGCATATGAAAAGTATAACATACTTCTACATATTTTGCAAATTTTTCTGGTGCGTTTTTTAGCATTTTATGGCTATAGAAGATGCTAAATGTTATATTTTTGTGTTAAAAAAATAGGGATTTGTGATTTGTTTTGCAGTTCGTGATGTGATATTATCTGTTCGGGCTGTCTGAAACATGAGAAAAGAATTAAAAAATTTTTTTGCGTATTTTTATTACCGTAGCGAGAAGTAAACCAAATGCACTGCCTCTTATACTACATAAATATTAATACATGGATCAAGGATATAGAATATCTTTGATTTAGAAATACGAGGACATAGAATATCTTTGATTTAGAGAAACAAGGACATAGAATATCTTTTATCTTATTTTTCAAATACACAGACTAATTATTATTTATAAATAACAATACTTAGTTAATCTAAGTATTTAAAGATATTAATACGAGATAATCTAAGTACTTAAAGATATTAATACAAGTTAGTCTAAGTACTTAAAAATATTAATAAAAGTTTATCTAACATTAATAATAACTAATATGTGAACTAGATAGAGTGAATGATTGGCGGGGATGGATTGTGAATAGTAACAAGCAACTAGATTTTTTGTAAATCTCCCCAATTTGATTCTTGACATATTTGTTTATTAAGTATAGAATTATAGTGTTGTGTATTTTACAATGAATATATAATAAGGAGGTGCTCCTGTTCAATGCCTATATTTGGAGGAAGTATCATAGGCGTTGTGATTGCACTTGTCTGTATTGTGCTGGCAGTAGTCATCACTGCACTTGTCACGAAGAATCTTGCTGTGGAACGCTATAAAGAGGAGGAAGCGGCAAAGATTGGCAACGCGGAAAATCAGGCCGATGAAATTATTGATCAGGCTCGGAAGACTGCGGAGACAAAGAAGCGTGAGGCTTTGCTGGAGGCCAAGGAGGAGGTGCTCAGGAACAAGAATGAGATTGAGCGGGAATCCAAGGAACGAAGAGCAGAGATTCAGCGATACGAGAAGCGAGTGTTGTCTAAGGAGGAAGCTCTGGATAAGAAGTCGGAAGTCTTAGAAAAGAAAGAAGCGACATTAAATGCGAAGGATGCTGATTTAGACAGGCAGAAGAAAGAATTGGCAGATATGAAGGACAGTCATTTAAAAGAGCTTGAAAAAATTTCTGGATTGACCACTGAACAGGCGAAGGAATATCTGTTAAAATCTGTTGAAGAAGATGTGAAGCATGAAACTGCGGTTCTCGTGAGAGAATTGGAGCGGAAGGCGAAGGAAGAGGCGGACAAGAAGGCAAAGGATTATGTGGTGACGGCGATTCAGCGCTGTGCCGCAGATCATGTGACAGAGACAACCATCTCTGTTGTCCAACTTCCAAATGATGAGATGAAAGGTCGGATTATTGGCCGGGAAGGTCGGAACATCCGTACCTTGGAGACGATGACGGGCGTCAATTTGATTATTGATGACACGCCGGAAGCCGTCGTGCTGTCCGGTTTCGATGGAGTCCGCAGGGAGGTTGCGCGGATTGCTTTGGAGAAACTGATTGTTGACGGCAGGATTCATCCCGCAAGAATTGAGGAAATGGTTGAGAAGGCGGAGAGGGAAGTGGAGTCTGTCATCCGCGAGGAGGGCGAGGCGGCTACTTTGGAAGTGGGCGTTCATGGCATTAATCCGGAACTCATTCGTTTGCTGGGCAGGATGAAATTCAGGACCAGTTATGGTCAGAATGCTCTGAAGCATTCTATTGAGGTGGCGCATTTATCCGGTCTGCTGGCTGGGGAGATTGGAGTGGATGTGAGGACTGCCAAACGTGCTGGCTTGCTGCATGATATCGGAAAGTCCGTGGATCAGGAGATGGAGGGAACCCATGTCCAGATTGGCGCAGAGTTGTGTCGTAAGTATAAGGAGTCTAAAACGGTAATCAATGCAGTGGAGGCTCATCATGGAGATGTTGAGCCAGAGAATTTGATCGCATGTATCGTGCAGGCGGCGGATACTATTTCGGCCGCGCGTCCCGGCGCCAGAAGGGAAACGCTGGAAACATATACAAACAGATTGAAACAATTGGAAGATATTTCTAATGGCTTTAAAGGTGTTGACAAATCATATGCTATTCAGGCAGGCCGCGAGGTAAGGATTATGGTGACGCCTGATAAGGTATCAGATGATGAGATGGTTCTCCTTGCCAGAGACATCTCGAAACAGATTGAAAACGAATTAAAATACCCTGGACAAATCAAGGTAAATGTAATTCGCGAATCCAGAGTGACTGATTATGCAAAGTAATCACGATGTCTAGTTTATAACATGAGCAATGAAGGGTCGTCTACGGACGGCCCTTAACTTAGTTTGGCGTAAAAGCCAAGCAAGGTGATAAGGAAAGATATGGGGGATTTGATTTATGGTAATTCTTCGAGAACTTCCCGGAGAGGAAAAGGGGGAGCTGCCTTCTGTCCTTGGGAATGAGGGGAAAAGGGGAGATTTCCGTGGGGCGGCGGGGGAATGGGAAGCCGGTATAAGCAGATGTGGTGGTCTGGGGATTGCCATAGATATTGGAACTACTACGGTGGTGGCATATCTGTGGGATTTTTCCAAGAGAAGGCTGCTTCGCACCCTGTCTAGGGAAAATTGCCAGACTAGGATGGGAGCAGATGTGATGATGCGGATGATGCATGTTCAGAGGGGCAAGGGGGAAGAATTGCATCAGATGCTGGTGGAGCAGCTGGAGGGGATGATGGAGGAGTTGCTGGATTGCTGGCAGGAATCGGGGAATTCTTTGTCTTCCGATGAAGATATTTTCCTGTCTGTGGTGGGCAATCCCACCATGTGTCATATTTTTTTGAATCAGGATGTGTCTGGATTGGCGGGCGCACCTTTTCGCAGCGCTTATCAGGGGAATTATATTTGCACGGGGGAGGATGTGGGTTTTCGCCGGGGTAAGCAGCTGAGGATTCAGGTGCTTTCCGGAATTGCGGCTCATGTGGGAAGCGATGCCTTGGCGGCTCTGGGAGTGGCGGAGCGTCGGGGGGAGAGCGGCGTGACATTGGTGGTGGATTTGGGAACCAATGCGGAGATGATTCTTGCATATCGGGGGAAGAGGGCATGCTGTTCTACGGCGGCAGGGCCGGCGCTGGAGGGAAAGGGCATTGTCTGCGGCGTTCGGGCTATGCCGGGGGCGGTGACCGGGGTGAGGATTGCGCCGAGGACGGGGAATATCGTGCTGGAATATCTTTCAGGAGCTGCTCCTTTGGGAATTACGGGAACGGGACTGCTGGAACTGATGGAAGGATTGCGCCATTGCGGCATTCTGACGAGGGAAGGCTATCTGCTGGATAGGGAGGAGGCAGAGGAGAATAATGTTCATCCGGAATTGTCAGCGCGCCTAGTGAATAGACAAGGGAAGCGGGGATTTCTGCTATATGGGGAGGGCGGGACGAACGGAGCTTTCTGCTGTATGGGGAAGGCTGGGGAGATTGTACTGTATCAGGATGATGTGAGGAGCGTACAGCTTGCCAAGGGGGCGATTCTGGCGGGGATTCAGTGCTTGCTAAATAGTTGCGGCCTGTCGCCGGAGGAAGTGGAGAAGGTAATGGTGGCTGGCGCTTTGGGAAATCATCTTCGGGAGGAGGCAGTGCTCCGTCTGGGATTATTTCCCGCAGTGTTTCGGGGGAAGATATCCCTGATTGGAAATAGTGCCGGGGCCGGAGCGGTGAGAATGCTGGCAGAACCGAGATTTGCCGTGGAGATGGAGCGGCTGGCTAAAGAAATTGCCCATGTGGAACTGGCGGAGATGGAGGCGTTCAAAACGAATCTCATGGATGGCATGGCATTGAGGGAGTTTGAGTAGTTAAAAACATGTGTTTTGTCCTTGAGTCTTGTAAAAATGCAGTTTTTTTTGTATATTAAATACTAGATTCGATTTCCTTCCTGGTATCTGAATCAATTACGCTATGTGAATATTATTATCAGGGCATTGGAATACTTAGTGCATATGTACAGTAGATATTTCAGGGATAACAGCATAGATTTGTATCAGTGCGGCATCCATAGGAATCAAGGTGAGAGTGATATATGATGAAAGGAAGGGCGATGCGAGCAATGAGTATGTCACATTTACCAGAATGCTGGAAAGAAAACATATAGTGGTGTCGCTGAGCGGCATATTAATTTGAGATGAGGTGGCTATGAGCAAAGTATTGATTATGACGGACAGTAACAGTGGCATTGCCCAGGATGAGGGGCTTGCCATGGGCGTGAAGGTGATTCCCATGCCTTTTTTAATCGGGGATGAGACGTTTTTTGAGGATATTGACTTTACTCAGGAAGAGTTTTATCGGAGATTGGGGGGAGAGGAGGAGGTTTCCACGTCCCAGCCCTCTCCGGAGGCGGTGACCAGCGCTTGGGACGAACTGCTGGCTCGGGGTGAGGAGATTGTCTATATTCCCATGTCCAGCGGGCTGTCGGGTTCCTGCCAGACTGCCAGGATGCTGGCTGAGGATTATGATGGGAAGGTTCAGGTGGTGGATAACCAGCGTATTTCCGTGACCCAGCGGCAGTCGGTGCTGGATGCCATGGAATTGGCGGAGCGGGGGTGGAGCGCTTCGCAGATTCGGGAATATCTGGAGAAGGTGAAGATGGAATCCAGCATCTATATCATGCTGGATACGCTGAAATACCTGAAAAAGGGCGGCAGGATTACGCCGGCAGCTGCGGCGCTGGGTTCTGCCCTGCGGTTGAAGCCGGTGCTGCAGATTCAGGGGGAGAAGCTGGATGCATTTGCCATAGCCAGAACGAAAAAGCAGGGCGTGTCTAAGATGCTGGCTGCCATGGAGGATGATATCAATCACCGTTTTGGCGGTATGGAAAATATAGAGAATATTCATCTGGAGGTGGCTCATACCAACAATGAGGAGGCTGCTTTGGAATTTGTGGATATGATTAAGAAGAAGTTCGGGGTGGGGGAGGTTATTATGAACCCATTATCCCTGTCGGTGTCTTGTCATATTGGCCCTGGCGCGCTGGCTATTGCCTGCAGCAAGGCGATTGGGGAATGAGATCTTGGAAGGCGAATGGCGTTGGCTACAGATAATGGGTGAGGTGGCGCAAGTATGGCGCGCCTTGCGGAAATGAGGTGAATGATGGCTTATATAGATGATTTGGGAAAAAGGGCGGTGGAGGTGAAGGGGCGCATTGCCACGGCATCTACTGGGGAGAAGAATCGTATCTTGGAGGAGATTGCCAGAAATCTGCGGGCAAATGTCCCAGAGATTCTCAGGGAGAATGAGAAGGATATCGGGGCTGCCAGAGAGCATGGCATTTCGGATTCCATGGTGGATCGGCTGCGTCTGACGGAGGAGCGGATTTCTGGTATTGCGGATGCCTGCATGGAACTGGTGGGGCTGGAAGACCCGGTGGGAGAGATTCTGGAGGGTTCCCTGCGCCCCAATGGGATGCGGATTACGAAGGTGCGGGTGCCCATGGGCGTGGTGGGGATTATCTATGAGTCCCGGCCGAATGTGACGGTGGATGCGGCGGCTCTGTGCATTAAGAGCGGGAATGCCGCTATTCTTCGGGGCGGAAAGGAGGCGATCCACTCCAATCAGATACTGATGAAGGTGATGCAGCAGGCGGTGGATTCCTGTGGCTTTCCGCCAGAGATTGTCCAGCTGGTGGAGGATACATCCAGGGAGGTTTCCACCCAGATGATGCGGGCCAATGAATATATTGACATCCTGATTCCCAGAGGCGGCGCCGGGCTGATTCAGGCGGTTGTGGAGAATGCCACGGTGCCGGTGATTGAGACCGGTACGGGAAATTGCCATATTTATGTGGATGAAGTGTGTGATATTGGCATGGCAGTGGACATTACGGATAACGGAAAGACCCAGCGGCCCAGCGTGTGCAATGCCTTGGAGACCTGCTTGGTGCATGAGGGGGTGGCGGAGGCATTCCTGACAAAACTGGCGGAGAGGTTCCGGGCTCATCAGGTGGCAATCCGAGGATGCCAGCGGACGAGGGAGATTCTGGGAGATCAGGTGTCTGTCGCCACAGAGGAGGATTATGCCACGGAATTTTTGGATTATATCATATCCATCAAGGTGGTAGGTTCTATTGATGAAGCCATTGACCATATCAGAAGGTATTCCACGGGGCATTCTGAGTGCATTATAACGAAGGATTACGACCATGCGGAGAAGTTTCAGCGGGAGGTGGATTCTGCCTGCGTCTATGTGAATTGCTCCACCAGATTTACAGATGGCGGGGAGTTCGGGCTGGGAGCGGAGATTGGCATTTCTACCCAGAAGCTCCATGTGAGGGGGCCTATGGGACTGAGGGAACTGACCACGATGAAATACTGGATTAATGGAAATGGACAGATTCGATAAGGGTGATTTTGAGAAAGGGAAGGCATCGTGATGGGAGAGGCATGTGGAAAGAGAAAGCATTGTGATGGGAGGAGCATGTGGAAAGAGAAAGCAT
>CASGVX010000115.1 GCA_949346185.1 uncultured Lachnospiraceae bacterium | reverse complement strand
CCAAGAGAAACAGCTTTACTCTTTTTGAAATCTTGGACAGGGAAATCACGCCAGATAGCAAACTGCCGAAGCTCCTCTTGGAAAATTTTGTGAATGGCCTGATCGTGATTGGCTGGATGGATGCAGCGTATATGGAACGGCTGTATCGGGCGGCGAAAATTCCCATAGTGCTTTTGGACTTCCATGACGGGAGGATGGAACGGGATGCGGTGCTGTCCATGAGTTATCTGGGAATGTACCAAATGACTAGGTATCTGCTGGAGCGAGGGCATCGGGAGATTGGATTTCTGGGTTCCGTGGCCGCTACGGAAAGCATTATGGATCGCTATTTCGGGTTTCGCAAGGGGATGGAAGAGTGGGGCGTGCCGATTCGTCCGGAGTGGGTGCTGGAGGATCGGGATTTGAAAACGGGAAATGTTGGGTTTTCCCTGCCGGATGGGCTGCCCACCGCATTTGTGTGCAACTGTGACTATTCTGCGGGATTCCTTTATGACAAATTGCGGGAGCGGGGGCTGCGGGTGCCGGAGGACGTGTCCATCGTGGGATATGATGATTTTCTCTATGGGCATCCCTTTGCAGAGGAGATTACCACATATCGGGTAGATGTGAAAAAGATGGCAAGGCTGGCGGTGCGCATTCTTGTCAAAAAGATGCAGGGGAAGGCAGGACATGATGGCGTGCGTTACGTGGAGGGCCAGGTGGTGGAGCGCAGGAGTGTCAGAGATATTCTTCCAGTGCCTTTCCGGTGATGATGACGCTTGCCGTGCAGGTGAGGGAACAGCCGATCAGCAGACAATAGGCCAGAGTGAAATATAATGCCTGGGGGAATAGCCAGGTGATGGAGAGGGGAATCACTGTGGCTGCCAGAAGCCCGATGGTGTGGGGCAGGTGAAGTATCGCTGTGAGGAAAGCGTTCTTGATAATGTGCAGAGGCGTGTTGACAAATGTTGTCTGCAATGGGAATACATACATCAGGGGGAAAAGAAAGCATAGCAGGAAAATCATGTAGGCCGCTACCACGAATAGATTCGTGAGATGGCTCGCAAAGTATCTGGAAAAGAAAAAGAGCACGGGAAAGAGTATGAGAAAGCAACTCCGGATGCAGGTGGCGTTTTTGAAGTTTTCCTTCCATGCGGAAAAATAGTCGTGGAAAATGTAGGATTCTTTGTCGAGAATCCTTTTTTTAATGGAAAAATACAGGGCGCAGCAGGATGCCCCGATGGTAATCACCGGAAGGCAGGTGATTAGGAACAGAAGATTCAATGTAATGAAGTCTCCGATTTTTGACATGAAGGAAAAGAACTTATTCTCAGGGCTGATTTTCATGGCATTGCCTCCTTTAACTTAAAACATTAATTAAATTACTAACTATAGAGTATCACAAATCATTATGATTGCAATAGATGAATTAAATTATCTAATTAAATTAAGTATTTAATCAAAGAGATCAAACAAATCACAGAGTTTATTTAGCAATTTTGCACAATATAATCCATAATAAAATGTGCAATATGTAGAAATGGTAAAGGATTACTTAAAAATACTTGACGAAATTTAAGCAAAATATTAAAGTTATAGCAATTTAAAATTAAGCAAAATATTAAAGGAGGACAACAGTATGAGAAATCGCATATTGAAAAAAGTAGCAGCGGTAACATTGTCAGTGGCCATGGCATTTTCTATGGTGGGCTGCGGTTCGGGAGGTCAAAAAAGGATGGAAAGAAGAACGAAGCTTTGGGAGTGACCATCGAACAGATTAACCTGGGGGAGGATCACAAGGATATCAAGGCTGATCTGAAATTCGTTACCAACAGAACGGATTTGATTGATACGACTTTCAAGAAATATGTGGAGGAGTTTCAGAAAGATTATCCCAATGTGAACATCGAGTATTGCTACGATTTTGCAGAAAGTGGCATTTAAGTATTTCTTCGGCGATGGAGATGGGGAAGCCATCCGCACCGTGAGGAAGCGTAAGAAGCTGGAAAAGCAGAAAGCGATGGCGCAGGCTGTGCAGTCGGGTGCAGCGAAGGGAGGTGCAGGCATATGACGACGGAAATATATTGGACCAAGAAAGTGAAGAGGATTGTCATTACGGTATTGAAGTATCTGACGCTTCTGCTAGGTGGGTTTATTGCGGTATTGCCCATGGCGGTGTGCGTGATTACTGCCTTTAAGTCGCCGGAGGAATATGCATCTTCCAATGTCATGGATTTGCCTAAGAGCTGGACGTATTTTGAGAATTTTATCCAGGCATGGAAATCAGCGAATATGGGGCTGGCGTTCCGCAACTCTGCCATGATTCTGGTGGTGGTGCTGATTGGCTCCATCCTGACGGGCTCCATGCTGGCCTATGTGTTAGACCGCTTTAAATTCTTTGGGAATGGGTTGATTCGCAATTTGTTCCTAGTGGCGTCTCTGTTGCCCGGTATCGCTATGCAGGTATCGGTATATCAGGTTATGTATTCGCTGGGATGGATTAACAGTCTGCCGGGATATATGGTGCTCATGTGCGGTACGGATGTCATCTCCATCTACATATTCATTCAGTTTTTTGAGAATATTCCCAAGTCTCTGGATGAATCTGCAATTATGGATGGGTGTACCTATTTTGGCGTTTTTTTCCGCATCCTGTTCCCGCTGTTGAAGCCGGCGATTGTGACCGTGATGATTTTGAAGGGCGTGAGCGTGTACAACGAATACTACATGGCGAACATGTATCTTCAGGATAAAAACAGGGATGTCACGGTGGCGACATCCCTGTTCAAGTTTACTGGGCCCATGGGCAGCCAGTACAACTATATCTGTGCCGGCGTGATTATCACCATGCTGCCTGCGCTGATTATCTTCATTCTGTGTCAGAAGCAGATTTATAGCGGACTGACCCAGGGGGCGGTGAAAGGTTAAGAATTAGGAGGTAAATTATGAGCGAAGTAAAAATTATCGGACCAAATGTGCCCAATATGCCATGGCAGGAGAGGCCGGCCGGGGCGAAAGATTGGATGCCGGTGTGGAGATATGAGGAAAATCCTGTGATTGACAGGAATCCGGCAGAGGGGATTGCCCGCATTTTCAACAGTGCGGTGATTCCTTATGAGGGTGGTTTTATCGGCGTGTTCCGGGGAGAGCAGACCAATGGCATCCCCTTTATCTATCTGGGAAGAAGCCGGGATGGCATTCACTGGGAGTTTGACCGGGAGAAGATTGCTTTCAAGGATGAGGCTGGAAATGACTTCATGCCCAAATATGCCTATGACCCCCGGCTGGTAAAGGTGGAGGATGCCTATTATATCATCTGGTGCCAGGATTTCTACGGGGCGTCCATTGGAATGGCAAAGACGACGGATTTCAATACCTTTATCCGCATGGAAAATCCCTTTATTCCATTTAACAGGAATGCGGTGCTGTTTCCTAGGAAGGTGAATGATAAATTCCTTCTCCTGTCCAGGCCTAGCGACAGCGGGCATACGCCCTTCGGGGATATCTTTCTGTCAGAGAGTCCGGATATGGTGTACTGGGGCAGGCATCGCCATGTGATGGGCGGCAGCGAGAACTGGTGGGAGAATGTGAAGATTGGCGGTGGTGCGGCACCTATTGAGACTTCGGAGGGATGGCTTTTATTCTACCACGGGGTGACGGGAACCTGCAATGGGTACGTGTACAGCATCGGCGGAGCCATTCTGGATATTGACAATCCCTCCGTGGTGAAATATCGCTGCAAGACTTTTTTGCTTACGCCGGAGGAGTGGTATGAGGAGAGAGGCTTCGTGCCCAATGTCACATTCCCCTGCGCCACCATTCATGACGGGGAGAGCGGAAGGATTGCCATTTATTATGGTGCGGCGGATACCTATGTGGGGCTTGCCTTCACAAGAGTGGAAGAAGTGGTGAAGTATATCAAAGAGAACAGCGAAGTGTCTGTGACGGATACGGAGATTGGGATTCGATAGAGTTGTGAGAAGTATTTCCAAGCCATGAAGAACGTATTAAATGATTCGGTATGTTGGGAAGCGGCTTGGAAGAAGAGAGAGAAGAGGGATAGGAATGTTTGTGGAAGAAATCAGGGAAGAACTGACGGAAGGGCTGATTCCCTTTTGGCAGAAACTGCAGGATGATACCTATGGCGGGTTTTGTGGAGAGTTGAAATATGAATTGACGTTAGATAAAAAGGCGGAAAAGGGATGTATATTGAACAGCCGGATTCTCTGGTTCTTTTCAAACGCCTATCTGCTTCTGGAGAGGGAGGATTTGCTGGCGACGGCTTCCCACGCTTATGCTTTCTTGAAGGAGCATTGCTTGGACAGGGAGTTTGGCGGGGTCTACTGGTCTCTCGCCTATGACGGGAGGCCTCTGGACGCCACCAAGCATACCTACAATCAGGCCTTTGCCATCTATGCGTTATCTTCTTATTATGATGCCTCCGGAGATGAGGAGGCATTGAGGCTGGCATGGGAGCTGTATCGCATCATCGAGGAAAAGTGCAAGGATGCCTGCGGGTATCTGGAGGCCTTTGATGTGCGGTTCGGGCCAGTGGTGAACGACAAGCTGTCGGAGAATAACGTGATTGCAGAAAAGACAATGAATACCCTTCTCCATGTGTTTGAAGCGTATACGGAATTATATCGGGTGACTAGGGAGGAGAAAGTGGCAGATAATCTCCGATGGATGCTGGATATCGTGGCAGAGCGGGTTTACAACGAGAGAGAGGGCAGGCAGGAGGTGTTTTTTGACAAGACTTGGCATCCCCTGATTGATTTGTATTCCTATGGCCATGATATCGAGACGGCATGGCTGGTGGACAGGGGCTTGGAAGTTCTGGGAGATGAAGCTTACCAGAAGAAATTGCATCCCATTACCAGAACCATTACGAAGAATATCTATGACCGGGCTTATATTGACCATTCCTTGGTGAATGAGGCAGAGAATGGCGTGGTGGATGCCACTAGGGTCTGGTGGGTGCAGGCAGAGGGCATCGTGGGCTTTGTCAATGGGTATCAGAAATCCCCGGAGCACGAGGAATATCTCCGGGCAGCAGAAGATATCTGGCGGTATGTAAGGGAATACATGATTGACCATCGGGAGGGGTCGGAGTGGTTCTGGTCGGTGGACGAGGATAAGAATCCGGTGGAGAGATCCATTGTGGAACCTTGGAAATGCCCTTACCATAATGGTCGGATGTGCATAGAGGTCATTAAGAGAATGGAGCAGCTCGGCTAGTGTGCTGTATTGCTGGCATCTGGCAAAATCAGCAAGGAGGCATGGCTGATACCAGTGATGCGGCATGCGGTATTCTATGATAATAGTAGCAATTAGATAGAAATGTGCTTGGACGCTGTGGTGCGGATAGGCATAGGAGGATGGAAAAATGTTGCATAGACAGTATTTTGTGGAACAGGCAAAGGTGGAGAGGCTGGTTGCCAGGAAGAATCAGAAGAGTGGTTTTTATAATGGAATCTATGACAGGTACCAGTATCCCATACTGACTAGGGAGTTTGCCCCGGTGCATTGGCGTTATGACTTGGATGAGGAGAGCAACCCGTATTTCATGGAGCGTCTGGGCATCAATGCGGTGATGAATTCTGGCGCCATCTATCTGGATGGAAAATATTATCTGGTGGTGCGGGTGGAAGGAAATGACAGAAAGTCATTCTTTGCGGTGGCTGAGAGCGAATCTGGCGTGGATGGATTCCATTTCTGGGATTATCCGGTACAGCTGCCAGATACTTGCCAGGAGGAGACAAATGTGTACGACATGCGTCTGACCCAGCACGAAGACGGATGGATTTATGGCGTGTTCTGCTCGGAGAGCAAGGATAGAGAAAGCAGTGACTTGTCTGCGGCAGTGGCGCAGGCGGGCATCGTGAGGACGAAGGATTTGAAGAACTGGGAGTGGTTGGATAATCTGACCACGCTTCGCTCGCCCCAGCAGAGGAATGTGGTGCTGCACCCGGAATTTGTGGATGGGAAGTATGCTTTTTACACCAGACCCATGGATGGCTTTATCGAGACGGGAAGCGGCGGAGGTATTGGCTTCGGCCTTTGCGAGGATATTGCCCATGCAGTGATTGATGAGGAAAAGATTATCAGTGAACGGGTGTACCATACCCTCACCGAGGCAAAAAACGGTGCCGGTGCCGTGCCGATTCGGGGAAAGAAATGCTGGATTCACATTTCCCATGGTGTGAGAAATACTGCGGCGGGACTGCGGTACGTCCTATATGTGTACGCCACGGATTTGGAGAAGCCGGATCAGGTGATTGCAGAGCCCTCTGGGGTATTTCTGGTGCCCTTTGGCGATGAGCGGGTGGGGGATGTGTCCAACGTGGTATTTACCAACGGGGCCATTGCCAGGGAAAACGGCGATGTGTACATCTATTACGCATCCAGCGATACTAGGATGCATGTGGCCACCACTACCATCGGCAAGTTGGAGGATTATTTGTTTCACACGCCCAAGGATCCCCTGCGCAGTGCGGATTGCGTAAAGCAGCGCTGCCAGATGATTGGGGAGAATTTGGAACTGCTTGAGAGTGAGGGTTTCTAGCGATGGCGTCTATCCCATGGGGAAGTGGATGGCTGCAGATGGAATTGCAGAAAGAGAAATACGGATATAGATTTGGAAATGTAGATTTGGAAATGTAGATATGGAGATGATGCCATAGGCGGTGCAGGGATTGCGTATGAGAGTAAGTTTGGCACATAGATTTCTCATGTTTTCGGGCAGGATTGATGATCGCAATCTGGAAAGACCGGAGTTCATCTTTCCTGCCTCCTCCCTTTTTTTCCGCTTTTTCGGAAGGGAAGCGAAGCTGACGGTGACCAATCGGAATGCTTAT
>CASGVX010000114.1 GCA_949346185.1 uncultured Lachnospiraceae bacterium | reverse complement strand
CGGAGATTCACATGAGCTAAAATCATACTTTTTTTTATTCTAACAAATATTCCCCAAAAAATCTATAGCCGGATATCATTCATTACATCTTTGTCCAATGGCTCGATGTAAATATTTCCATCCTCCCAGAAGGCGATTTTCGTCTCCTTTGCCTTCTTCCTGTCCCGCTTGTCGGGAGACCTGGCAATGGTATCGGCAATTCGAATCTGCATAGGATCCATGTCCAAGGCCACCACGAAAGCATTCACGTTGCCGTCAGCCCCGGCGTACACATTCCCCTTCAATGCGCCCAGGATAATCACATTGCCCTTGGATACCACTTTGGCTCCCGCCTTCACATCGCCAATCACGATGATGCTGGTCTCCACATCCAGCACTTGTCCGGAGCGGAGGTTTCCCTTGAAAAACTGCCCGGTATTCGCCTCCTGCACCGCCAATGTATTTTCCATGGAACTGCGGAAGGCCTTCTCCAGCCGCTCGTCATCTTCCATGATGCACACAATATGCAGTTCGCAGTTCTGCTGAATGATGTCTACTAACTCCGTCTTCTGTTCGTCCGTCAATTTTTTTCCCTGAAAGGCAATGGCTTTCTGGGCTCTTCCTAAGAATGCGGCAGAAGATTTGAATTTTGCCGCCACATCTTTTTTTAATGTCTCATAATCCCCATCCTCTTTCAAGACAAGGATGATTCCAGACTTGGTTCCCTTCATCATTACAGTATCGCTCATGTTTCCCTCCAATCTGCTGATTCACAAACTGCCTAATCCATCTGGTTCGTACCAATTTCTGGCATCTTCACGCTGCCGGACACCTTCTTTTTATTTTTGCTAAAGTAATATTTATAAACATCCCGAACTGTCTGAGCCGCAGTGGAAGATGCATATCCGTTGGGAATGAGACAGGTGACAGAGATTTCCGGATTTTTATAGGGAGCATAGGACATGAACCAAGCATGGTTGGCGTGGTAGACGTTCTGCTGAGCCGTTCCGGTCTTCCCTGCCACTTTCACATTCAGTTTGCTAAACATGGGCGTCTCTACGCTATTCCCATTGGTCACCAGATACATGCCTCGGTGAATATTGTCCCAGGTAGATTGTGGCAGTTCCACTTCATTTCTCACATTCGCTTTATTCTGCAGCACGGTGTTTCCCTTGATATCCACCACTTTGTCCAGCAGCGTCAAGTCATAGCAAGTGCCATTATTGGCCACGGTGGTCACATACCTGGCAATCTGGGAGGGCGTGAAGGCGTGGGTAGCCTGCCCAATGGAGGCTCGTACGATATCTGTCTTAGAAAACTGTGGTTCTGACTCTGCCAGTTCCACCCCGGAGGGGTCGGTAAGCCCGAACATATCCGCATATTTCTTCAGCCTCCCCAGCCCTTTCTTATTGTTCACCGTCTGCATCCTGCTATTTCCATTTCCCAGCTTAAAGCCTACATTGAAGAAGAAATAGTTGCAGGAGCCCTCGATGGCCGTCGCCACCCGCAGGTTGCCATGCCCTGATTTCTTCCAGCAGCTGGGAGAGGGATTCTTGATGCTTGTAAACTTCACATGGTCATAAATGGTGGTGGAGGGGCTAATCACGCCCTCCTCCAATCCCGCCACGGAAGAGATGACCTTAAAGGTGGAGCCCGGCGCTAATTTTTGCTGCACGGGACGGTTTAGCAGGGGAGAGGAGGATGCCTGAGTCAGATAGTCATAAAAGTAATCCGAATCCACCTGATTGGCCATTTTATTATTGTCATAGCTGGGGTAGCTGACCATGGCCTTCACCTTTCCCGTGTTCACATCCGTCACCACCAATGACCCAGAGCAGGGCTCCAGCCCCAAGTCTCCCGGCGTGATTTCCAGTTTCTTTATTTTCTTGATAATGAAGGAATAGGCAGAGGTAAGCCCCAGTTCCAATCTCTCATATTCTCTGGCATTGTATTTGATATCTCCCTGGTCAAAGAGCAGCAGGCAGCAATCCCTGCCACTGAGTTCTTTCTGATGAATCAGGTAGCTGTATACCATCTTAGGATAGGTGGTATCATTTTTCAGCAGCTCCATTCCGTAATCAATCAGCTTATGATAAATTTCCTCCGTGCTGAAATAAGATTCCCCGATATCCAAGACGCTCAAATCCACCCAGTTTTTCGTGATGGCATATTGCAGGAACTTGCTGAGGCTTAGCTTGCCATTGGCAAAATCTTTGAAGGAAGCATCGCTGTTATCTACTTCATTTACCAAAATCACCCCATCGTTCTTTAGCACATTGTAAAAATAATCCACAAATTCCGCCATGGAATCTGAGAGCTGCTTGGCAGTCTTCTTGCTATCCACTGCCAGAATATCCTTCATCTTCCGCAATATTTCCTTTGATTTCTGCTGGTACTTCCTGTACGTCCTCTTCTCCAGTTTGGATGCGCTCTTATCTGTAAAGCGGGAAGAATTGATAATATTATTCTCAATCAGCGCGCTATATACATCGTAAATCGGCACTTTGATCTTGGATGCGGTGCGTCCCCTGCTTCCCGCACTATCGCTATTGTTGATATTGGCGATCAGTACGCCGGCAATATGCTCCTCCAGCAATTTGTAGCACTCTTCTTGCAAGGTCGCATCAATGCTTAGGTATACGTCTTTGCCCGCCACCGGATCCTTGGAGCTGGTCACATCCTCCACCCTGCCGGAAGTTTCATTGATGGAAAGCTCCTGACTGCCCTTTTCTCCCCGGAGATAGTCTTCCAAGGTGCTCTCAATGCCGGAGATGCCAATCTGGTCAGAAATCTTATAACTAGTGTTGGGATCCGTCTCCTGCAGGGACTCCAATTTTTCCGTGGTGACCGCACCGGTGTACCCCAGCACATGGGCAAAATATTTGCTCTCCTTGTAAACCCTAGTCGTATCCTCCTCGATGTCTACGCCGGGAAGTTCATTGTTATTTTCCTTGATAGCCGCCACAGTTCTATCACTCACGTCCTTGGCCAATGTTATGCTCTGGTAGCTGTGGTATCGGTTAATGAACATGGCGTACCGCACCGCCATAATCTGCAGCGCCGTCTCGTCGTCATATTTTTTATCAATCATGAATCTTGGGCTTTTAGGGGATTCGTCATATCGCAGGAAATCATAAATCTCCTGGGCGGTCATATCTCGCTGCTTCTGGTTCAGTTCCGCCACCTTGCTGCCGAAGACCTCTGCCTTGAAGCGAAGCAGCGCATTGCCGCTGATATTAAACTCTGCCTGTCCCTTCTTGTTAAATTCTATATAAAACTCCACTGTCACCTTGCTGCTCTCCCGGTTCAGGATTTGAATCAGCTTGTAAATCATCTCGTTCATCTGTTCCGACGTGAGTTTGGACTTGGTATCGCTGGAGGCGTACACTACGTTGTGGGACAATTTATTGTAGGCCAGAAGCTTGCCGTTGCAGTCGTAAATATTGCCCCGAGAGGCTTTAATTTCCCGCGTCTTCTTGCTCAGTTTCGCCGTCTGGTTCGCATAGGTATCTGTCTCCGCAATCTGCAGCTGGAACATCCTGTTCACAAGGACAGAAAATAGGATCACGAAAACCACCGCCACTGGCAGCAGCCTGGAATTAAAAAATGCGAGTAAGTATTCTTTCCAAGTATCGAGCATCTTAATCCTCCCTTTCTAATAAATCTTTCCCTCCGCCTTCAGCGGCACTTCCTCCGGGGGATACAGCTTCTCCTCCAGCCAGTACATGAATTTGTAGATCACGATGCCTATAATGACAGTATAAATCGCCTCTGGCACCATCACTCCGGCAAAATATTGGAATATGGTAAATCTGCCCCGCAATAGAAAGAAGCAGACAAAATAAAGCAATCCATACAGAAAATCACTCAGGGCTATGGCGGTAATCGGAATGGACAGATCATCTTTAAAATACAGTTTATTCGCTATGCCATTAACATAGCCGATGATAACGAAAATCAGAATGCTGATGCCAATCACATCCCCATAGATGCAATCTGTCAGCGCCCCGCACAGAAATCCGGCATACATGCCCAGCTTCCTTCCATACATAAAGCCGGAAGCAGAGGTAAGCACCACCAAAAGATTTGGCATGATATGCAGCAGCTGCAGATGGGGGAAGATTGCCGTCTGGCATACGAAGCACGCAACGACCATCACAAGCATACTTAGGTATCGCTTCATTTTAATATCTCCTCTAACTCAGCCGAATCTTTTACCTCGGTAATCACTAGCACCATCTTCAGCCCCGTGAAATCCACAACCGGGGATAGATAGCCCTTCTGGGTGACATTGGAGGAATCCTTTTTCAAATCCCGGACATATCCAATCAGGATTCCCGGTAGAAATTTATCGCTAATCTGGGAGGTTACCACCTCCGCTCCCTCCTCGATTTTGGCATTGCCGTCGATGCCGGATACTTCGATCAATCCCTCGTTTATCAAATTCAGGTTGCCGTTGACAATGCAATTTTCCGAATTTTTCAATATGGTTCCGGAAACATTGCTGCTATCATCAATAATGGCTCGAACTCTGGAGTAGGACTTATTCACCTTGACCACGATGCCCACCAGGCCATCTCCCGCCATCACGTTCATATTGACCTTGATGCCGTCCTGGGAGCCCTTGTCAATCACGAAGGAATTGTACCAGTTGTCGTTGTCGCTGCTAATGACCCTTGCCGCCACCTTGGAATAGCCCGCATACTGCTCGTCCAAGTCATAGAGCTTCCGAAACTCTTCCAACTCATATTTATCCTGCTGCAAAAGCTTATTTTCTGCAGACAGCTCATCGATTTGCTTCTGTAATTTCTTATTCCGATCAACCGTCCTCTGCATGGTAGTAATATAATCTATTTTTTCAGCCATCTTGCTGCCAATGACATTGATTCCCTTCTGCATGGGCGTAATCACTCCTCCCACCGCTGAGCGCACGGGCGTCATTTTCTCGTCAAACCGATACGAGATGACGCCAACCACAAGGCAAAAGACAACAATAACCGCCAATATATATTTCGGATCAATGGTGATCTTTGTTTTCTTACGCATAGTTACCCCCATTCTCTACAGTTCTAATAATATTATCATCCCTTCTCCAGCGGCACTGCATAGCGGGCGGCCAGCTTGGGATGTTCTGCCAGATAACCTACCCCGGAGGCCACTGTCTTTACAGCGCTGTCAGTGGTATTGACCCGCACATTGACCCAGTTTGCAAAAAACTGATCCAAACCTGGGATTTTCGATGTCCCGCCAGTGAGGTACACGCCCCTCTCTCTGATTTCTGAAGAAATTTCAGGCGGAGTGTGCTCTAACATGGAGCGGATCTCCACCGCCAGCCTGTGGAAGATATCCCTGACCAAGGGGTGAATTTCTTTGGAGGTCACTCGCATCTCCCCCGGCAGCCCCCGGAGCACATCTCTTCCAGCCACGGTAATCTCCGCCCCCCCAGGCTCTACGGACACCAGCTGCTTTTTGATCTGCTCTGCCGTCTTCAATCCTATAATAAAATTATTTTTCTTCCTAAGATACGTCTGAATGATTCTGTCAAAATCATTTCCGCCATAGGGAAGCAATTTGGACACTACGATGCCCCCTAGGGACAACACGGAAACCTCCGTAGTGTCGGCGCCCAGATTTACCGTCATGATTCCCCGGGCAGCTTCCACATCCAGTCCCAGGCCATAGGCATCCGCCAGAGGCTTGTCTATCAGGCAGACCTTTCCCGTCTTTGTCTCTGACTTGGTGATAATCTTGGAGTATGCCTGCTTCTCCACCTCGGTGATATCTGCGGGCACGGCGATATAAAACTGGCAGTTATTCATTTTACGCTTTCCGGAAATCAGCCGCCCCATATAGTTCCAGAGAGATACCATGTCGTCCAGATGAGAAATCACGCCCCGGCTGATAGGCAGGGAAATGTAGATGCTGGGCGGCGCCTTCTCATACATTTCATAAGACTTTTCCCCGATGGCAATGGCCCGCTTTTCCTTTCCCACAGCAGAAACTGCAGTACGTTCTGATAGAATGATGCCCTCTCCCTTTTTATATACTTTAATGGCATTGGTTCCAAAATCAATGCCAAAGATTTTCTTTGCCATAAATTAACAGCCTCCTAAATTTCAAAGTCTCTGTATCCCAGAGAACCTCGCCCAACCTATTACGAGGACAGGTAGCCCTCCAGCATAAAGCTGATAAATCGATTATCTCCAATGATAATGTGGTCCAGCAATGGTATCCCCACCATCTTTCCGGTATCTGCCAGCTTTCTGGTCAGCTTGAGATCTGCCTTGCTTGGCGTGGGATCCCCCGATGGGTGATTGTGCAGCAGCACAATGGAAATCGCCTTATATTTGAGGGCATAGTAAAACACTTCTCTGGGTGCTGCCATTGCCGCATTGAAGGAGCCATTGGAAATGACCAGTTCCTTTGCTACAGCATTCTTGCCATCCAGAACCAGCAGACGCACCTGCTCCGTCTCCAGATGCCGCATGGAGGGCATAAAGTAGGCGGCAATCTTCCCCGGCTCATGAAAGGTCAGGGAATTCAGTGAGATTCGGGAACGCAGAATGCGATTCACCAATTCCGACAGGCATAGTATCTGAACGGCCTTTACAGGACCGATTCCCTTGATTTCAATCAATTCCTCATAGGCCATCTGGCATATTCCCGCCAAGCCCCCGCCAGGCGTTCTGGAAAGCAGCTTTCCTGCCAGTTCCGTCACCCTCTGCCCTTGGTATCCCGCCTTCAAAAGAACCGCCAGAAGTTCTCCATCTGACAGGGCGGCGGCACCGTGAGCCTGACATTTTTCATAGGGCCGCTCCGATTCGGGCAGTTCCTTCATCGTTAATGTGTTATTGTCCATTC
>CASGVX010000113.1 GCA_949346185.1 uncultured Lachnospiraceae bacterium | reverse complement strand
ATAAGCCCCGGAGGAAGAGGTCAGTTTAAAAGGGTCTGGGACTGTTCTGCAATCTCCGTCCTGCCATTCTATTTGAGGAACTGAGCAGGGCATGTCCCCTAAAGGATGAGATTGTAGAGGGCGGATTTGACTTTATCTTTGCTAGGGAACTGACTGGCGGCTTGTACTTTGGCGAGCGGTATACCAAGGAGATTGACGGGGTGATGACGGCGGTGGATACCTTGAAATATGACGAGAGGGAAATCCGCCGGATTGCAGTGCAGGCTTTTGAAATCGCCATGAAGAGGCGGAAGAAGGTGTGCAGCGTGGATAAGGCCAATGTGCTGGATTCCTCCCGCCTCTGGAGCAAGGTGGTGGCAGAGGTGGCTGGGGAGTATCCGGAAGTGGAACTTACCAATATGCTGGTGGATAATTGCGCCATGCAGATTGTCAGGGATCCCAAGCAGTTTGACGTAATTCTGACGGAGAACATGTTCGGGGACATTCTGTCTGACGAGGCCAGCATGGTGACCGGCTCTCTGGGGATGCTGTCCTCCGCCAGCCTGGGAGAGGGTTCTTTCGGCATGTATGAGCCAAGCCACGGCTCTGCGCCGGACATTGCTGGGCAGGATAAGGCCAATCCCATCGCTACCATTCTGTCGGCAGCGATGATGCTTCGCTATTCCTTTGGACTTTTGGAGGAAGCGGATGCCGTGGAAGATGCGGTGAAGCAGGTGTTGAAGGATGGCTACCGCACCGTGGACATTATGTCCGAGGGCAAGACCCAGGTGGGAACCGTTCAGATGGGAGACCTGATTGCGGGACATATCTGTTGAGATATTGTTTTGGGAACATGAAAGACTTTGTTTTGCACTATATGATGAAGTGGTATATGAAATCATAATAATGATTTGATTGAAATGGGGGATGAAATATGAGAAGTGATGCAGTGACTAAGGGGATGCAGACAGCCCCCCAGCGTTCGCTATTCAATGCGCTGGGATTGACGGAGGAAGAACTGGAGAGGCCTCTGGTGGGAATCGTGAGTTCTCACAATGAGATTGTGCCCGGTCATATGAATATAGATAAAATCGTGGAGGCTGTGAAGACGGGGGTTGCCATGGCAGGGGGAACGCCCATTGTATTTCCGGCCATTGCCGTGTGCGACGGCATTGCCATGGGGCATGTGGGAATGAAATATTCCTTGGTGACTAGGGATCTGATTGCAGATTCTACGGAGTGCATGGCCACGGCGCACCAGTTTGACGCTTTGGTGATGGTGCCGAACTGCGACAAGAATGTGCCGGGACTTTTGATGGCGGCAGCCAGAATGAATATTCCCACCGTGTTTGTCAGCGGCGGACCTATGCTTGCCGGGCATGTGCAGGGGAAGAAGACCTCCCTGTCCTCTATGTTCGAGGCGGTGGGAGCCCACGCGGCGGGCAAGATGACGGCGGAGGAAGTGGACGATTACGTGTGCAATGCCTGTCCTACTTGCGGTTCCTGTTCTGGAATGTATACGGCAAACAGCATGAACTGCCTGACGGAGGCAATCGGCATGGGCCTTCAGGGAAATGGAACGATTCCCGCCGTATATTCCCAGAGAATCCAGTTGGCAAAGCATGCGGGCATGAAGGTGATGGAACTTTTGGACAAAAATATCCGTCCCAGAGATATCCTGACGAAGAAGGCATTTGAGAATGCTTTGACAGTAGATATGGCGCTGGGATGTTCCACCAACACCATGCTCCATCTCCCGGCAATTGCCCATGAGGCCGGAGTGGAGATTAATCTGGATATCGCCAATGAGATTAGCGAGAGAACCCCGAATTTGTGCCATCTTGCACCGGCAGGGCACCACTATATGGAGGAACTGAATGAGGCCGGGGGCATCTATGCCGTGATGAATGAACTGATGGAGAAGGGGCTTTTGCATACGGACTTGATTACCGCTACGGGAAAGACGGTGAAGGAGAATATTGCCGGAACAGTGAACCGCAATCCCGAAATTATCCGTCCGCTAGACAATCCTTATAGCGAGAAGGGCGGTATCGCCGTGCTTCGGGGAAATATTGCCCCGGACAGCTGCGTGGTAAAGCGTTCTGCCGTGGTGCCTGAGATGCTGGTGCACGAGGGTCCTGCGAGAGTCTTCGACTGCGAGGAGGATGCTATCGCAGCCATTAAGGGCGGGAAAATCCAGGCAGGAGACGTGGTTGTCATACGCTACGAGGGACCCAAGGGGGGACCTGGCATGCGGGAGATGCTCAATCCGACTTCGGCCATTGCAGGCATGGGGCTGGGCTCCAGCGTGGCTTTGATAACGGATGGCCGTTTCTCGGGAGCCTCCAGGGGGGCCTCCATCGGCCATGTATCTCCTGAGGCGGCTGCTGGCGGGCCTATTGGCCTGATTGAGGAGGGAGATATCATTGCTATTGATATTCCCGCAAATACCATCAATGTGAAGGTATCTGATGCGGTACTTGAGGAGCGCAGGGCAAAATGGCAGCCTAGGGAGCCCAAGATTCAGACCGGCTATCTGGCAAGGTATGCCAAGATGGTGACTTCCGCAGACAGGGGAGCGGTTCTGGAGATTAATTAAAGGGATTTTGCCGCTGCTATTTTGGCAGCGTATGATGGAATAAATTCTCTGAGGCATGAGATGCTTCGGAATGGAGGAAAATATGCAATTAACAGGTTCAGAAATTGTAATCGAGTGCTTGAAAGAGCAGGGAGTAGATACGGTATTTGGCTATCCGGGCGGTGCGATTCTGAATATATACGACGAGTTATATCGGCATCAGGAGGAGATTACCCATATCCTTACCTCCCATGAGCAGGGAGCGGCCCATGCGGCGGACGGTTATGCCAGAGCCACGGGAAAGGTGGGCGTGTGCATGGCTACCAGCGGGCCGGGGGCGACGAACCTAGTCACGGGAATTGCCACGGCGTATATGGATTCCGTGCCTATGGTTGCCATTACCTGCAACGTGGGAACCACCCTTCTGGGGAAGGATTCCTTTCAGGAGATTGATATTGCCGGGGTGACCATGCCCATTACTAAGTATAGTTTCTTGGTAAAAGATGCGAATGATCTGGCGGATACTCTGCGCAGGGCATTCCGCATTGCCCAGACAGGCCGGCCGGGGCCGGTGCTGGTGGATATAGCCAAGAATGCTACGGCGGATAAGGCGGAGTATCAGCGCCAAGTGCCAGAGGCCATTGAGAGAAGTCAGGAGCGGATTGATGAGGCTGTCATAGAAGAGGCAGTCAGGCTGCTCCATCAGGCGAAGAAGCCCATGATATTTGTGGGGGGCGGCGCAGTGCTTTCCGATGCATCGGAGGAACTGATGGATTTCGCGGAGAAGGTGGATGCCCCGGTGTGCGATACCCTGATGGGAAAGGGGGCTTTTCCGGGAAATCACAGCCGCTATGTGGGCATGCTTGGCATGCATGGCACAAAGACCTCCAATCTAAGCGTGGCAGAATGCGATGTACTTATCGTGGTGGGTTCTAGATTTTCAGACAGAGTGGTGACAGGAAAGCCCGAACTTTTTGCAAAAAATGCTACGATTATTCATATAGATGTAGATGAGGCAGAAATCAACAAGAATGTTCTGGTGGATTACCATATCATCGGCGACGTGAAATGTGTGCTTGCTCGTTTCCTTGACCGGATGGAACAGATGTATCATAAGGAGTGGATGGATAAGGTGATGGCGAGGAAGGATGCCTTGCCGCTGGCCTATGACGACAGCGGGCTCACCGGACCCTATATCATGGAAACCTTGGAAAAGGTGACTGGGGGAGATGCGGTGGTGTGCACGGAGGTGGGGCAGCACCAGATGTGGGCGGCTCAGTACTTCCATTACCAGAAGCCCCGCACCCTGATTACTTCCGGGGGACTGGGTACCATGGGCTACGGTCTGGGAGCCTCTTTGGGAGCCAAGATGGGTCAGCCAGAGAGAACGGTGGTAAATATCGCCGGAGATGGCTGCTTCCGCATGAATATGAATGAGCTGGCCACCGCCAGCAGACACAATATTCCCATTATAGAGATGGTGTTTAACAACCATGTGCTGGGGATGGTGCGCCAGTGGCAGACGCTGTTCTATGGAAAGAGATATTCCCATACGGTGCTGAATGACCAAGTAGACTATGTGAAACTGGCAGAGGCTATGGGGGTCAAAGCCTACCAAGTGACGAAGAAAGAGGAAGTGGAGCCGGTATTAAAGGAAGCCATTGATTCAGGGAAACCTGTATTGATAGAATTTATCATCGAGAGCGACGACAAGGTCTTTCCCATGATTGCGCCGGGAAAGGACTTGGAGGATTGTTTTGATGGGAAAGACTTACTGGAAAAGTAAAGCCAGGTGAGCAGTTATTTTAATGAAGCATTACATGATGCCAGGGACAGAATACCTTTTGACCCAAACATCATAACATACAGAAGGAGGCATTTGAAAATGGCGAGAGTATATAATTTTTCAGCCGGTCCGGCGGTATTACCGGAAGAAGTGTTAAAAGAAGCAGCAGAGGAGATGCTAGACTACAAGGGGACTGGCATGTCGGTGATGGAGATGAGCCATCGTTCTAAGGCCTTTGATGATATTATCAAGACGGCGGAGCAGGATTTGAGGGACCTGATGAACATTCCAGACAATTACAAGGTGATGTTCCTTCAGGGCGGCGCATCCCAGCAGTTTGCCATGATTCCCATGAATCTGATGAAAAACAAGGTGGCTGACTACATTGTCACGGGCCAGTGGGCAAAGAAGGCATGGCAGGAGGCTTCCAAGTATGGAAAGGCAAATAAGATTGCCTCTTCTGAAGATCAGACATTCTCTTACATTCCGGACTGCTCGGATTTGCCGATTTCTGATGATGCGGATTATGTGTATATCTGTGAGAACAATACCATCTATGGCACGAAATATAAGGAATTGCCCAATACCAAGGGCAAGACTTTGGTGGCGGACGTATCTTCCTGCTTCCTATCTGAGCCGGTGGATGTGTCAAAATATGGCATCATTTATGGCGGGGTGCAGAAGAATATCGGACCTGCCGGGGTGGTAATCGTAATTATGCGGGAAGATCTGATTACGGAGGATGTGCTGGAGGGAACGCCTACCATGCTCCAGTATAAGACCCATGCAGATGCCCAGTCCCTATACAATACGCCCCCGGCCTACGGCATCTATATCTGCGGCAAGGTCTTCCAGTGGCTGAAGAAGATGGGAGGCTTGGAGGCAATGAAGAAGCGCAATGAGGAGAAGGCAAAGATTCTCTATGATTATCTGGATTCCTCCAAACTCTTCAAGGGTACCGTGGTGGAGAAGGATCGCTCTCTGATGAACGTGCCCTTTGTCACCGGAGATGAGGAGATGGATGCCAAGTTTGTGAAGGAAGCCAAGGCTGCCGGATTTGAGAACTTGAAGGGACACCGCACGGTGGGCGGCATGAGAGCCAGCATCTATAATGCTATGCCGAAGGAAGGCGTGGAGAAGTTAGTAGAGTTTATGAAGAAATTTGAGGAGGCGAATGCATAATGTTTCAATATACTTGTCTGAATCCCGTTGCCCAAGTAGGGTTGGATGAATTGCCAAAACAGTATGTGAAGGTGGATGATGCGAAGGAGGCGGAGGCTATTCTCGTGCGAAGCGCATCCATGCATGATATGGAACTGTCTGACAAACTGCTGGCAGTGGCGAGAGCCGGTGCCGGAGTGAACAATATTCCTTTGGAGAAGTGTGCGGATCAGGGGATAGTGGTCTTTAACACTCCGGGAGCCAATGCCAATGGCGTGAAGGAGATGGTGATTGCCGGCATGCTTCTGGCTGCCAGGGACATTGCGGGCGGCATGCAGTGGGTGATGGATAATTCTGACGATGAGAATATCGGGAAATCCATGGAGAAGGCGAAGAAGAACTTTGCCGGGACGGAGATTAAGGGAAAGAAGCTGGGCGTGATAGGCCTAGGAGCCATCGGCGTATTGGTGGCCAATGCGGCCAATCGCATGGGGATGAAGGTTTTTGGCGTGGACCCTTATCTCTCTGTTAAGAATGCCCTGACCATGAATAGAGATGTGACGGTGCTAAAGAGTTATGATGAACTGTATGCGGAGTGCGACTATATTACCATTCATGTGCCCTTTACCGAAGACACCAAGGAGATGATTAATGAAGAAGCCATCTCTAAGATGAAGGATGGCGTGGTAATCCTGAATTTTGCCAGGGATGTGCTGGTAAAGGATGCGGATATGAAGGCGGCGCTGGAGTCCGGGAAAGTGGCAAAATATGTGACGGATTTCCCCAATGCCCAAGTGGTGAAGATGCCAAACGTCATCGCAACGCCCCATTTGGGAGCCTCCACGGAGGAGAGCGAGGAAAACTGTGCCGTGATGGCGGCAGAGCAGATTACGGAATTTTTGGAGAATGGAAATATCGTCAATTCCGTGAATTATCCAAACTGCGATGCGGGGGTGTGCAGCACGGCGGGGAGAATCACCGTGGCACACAAGAATATCCCCAAGATGCTCACCCAGTTTACCAATGTATTCTCTTCGGAGGGAATTAACATTGACCATATGACCAACAAGAGCCGGGGGAATTATTCTTACTGCGTATTTGACATTGATTCCGCATCTACGGAGGAACTGGCAGAAAAAATTGGTGCCATTGATGGCGTGCTGAGGGTTCGCATTATCAAGTAGCTTCCGGGGGTCTGCAAGGGGAGTTGAAGATGAAGAAGATGGGAAGCATCCCATCCGTACTCAGTAAAATATGGATGAAATAGAAGGGGGAGCCATGGCAAAGTATTTTTGGCGTGGCCCTCCTTGTCAGGGCATATGCCCTGTTTTGCAAGTGAGTTTCTCATAAAGGAGAAATGAA
>CASGVX010000112.1 GCA_949346185.1 uncultured Lachnospiraceae bacterium | reverse complement strand
GGTGGGAACCCAGATGATTGTCAAGGGGCATGGTTTTCCAAAAGTGACTCTGGTGGGAGTGTTGGCGGCAGATCTGTCTCTCCATGCCGGGGATTACCGGGGGGCGGAAAAGACGTTCCAGCTTCTGGCCCAGGCGGCGGGGCGGGCTGGCAGGGGGGAGAGGCCGGGGCAGGTAGTCTTTCAGACCTATCAGCCGGAGCACTATAGTATTACTTCCGCAGCAGGGGAGGATTACGTTGGATTTTACCATCAGGAATTGAAGATGAGACAGATGTTGCAATATCCGCCGATTTCCCATATACTAGAGGTGCTGGTGTCTTCTGAGAAGCAGGAGCGGGCAGAGGCATTGGCGGAGGCATTTTCCGGGGAAATTAGGGATATGCAGGGCGTAGTGATGCTAGGTCCTGCGGACGCAGGGATTGCGAAGTTGAAAAATAGTTATCGGAAGGTGATATATATCAAGTCGGTGGATGGTCAGGTGCTGCGTGGCATTGCCGCCCGGGGAGAGGCGTTTCTTCATGGGGGGGAGGGCTGGAAGGATTGCACGATGACGTTTTCTTTCGACTGATGAATGGCAGTTGCTGCTCACAGTTCTTTACATATCATTGTGAACTGCAGGCTGCTAAATATAAAAAGAAAGGTACGGATGGCATTATGGCATTGAGGACGATTAGAACATATGGAGATGAGATTTTAGAAAAGAAGTGTCGGGAAGTAAAGGATATGAAGCCCAGATACCGGGAATTGATTGATGATATGCTGGAGACGATGTATGAGGCTCAGGGAGTGGGTCTGGCGGCTCCCCAAGTGGGGGTGTTGCGAAAAATCGTGGTGATTGACGTGACCGAGGAGGCGGATTCCCCCATCGTCCTGATCAATCCGGAGATTTTGGAATTGTCCGGGGAGCAGACTGGCCAGGAGGGATGCCTGAGTTTGCCGGGGAAGGCGGGCATCGTCACTAGGGCGAATTATGCCAAGGTGAAGGCGCTGAATGAGGAGATGCAGGAAATCATCGTGGAGGGGGAGGGCTTGCTTGCCAGAGCCCTGCAGCACGAGGTTGACCATCTGGCGGGAGAGATGTATGTGTCCAAGGTGGAGGGAGATTTGCTGGATACCACTCAGGCATCAGAGGAGTAAGGGAAGGCTTGTGCTGATGCATACAGATTGCTAGTCAGAAAATGGAATGAGGAGGCGGACCATGAGAGTATTGTTTATGGGGACACCGGATTTTGCCGTTCCCACGCTGGAGGCATTGATTGAGAGCGAGCATGAGGTGATTGGCGTGGTGACCCAGCCGGATAAGCCCAAGGGAAGGGGGGGCAAGATGCAGTGTTCCCCGGTGAAGGAAGTGGCGGTGGAGGCGGGGCTTCCCGTCTACCAGCCGGCTAGGGTGCGGGATGAGGCGTTTCTTTTTGAATTGCGCAGATTGTATCCGGACGTGATTGTGGTGGTGGCCTTCGGGCAGATTTTATCGAAAGAAATCTTGGAGATACCTGAATATGGCTGCCTGAATGTCCATGCGTCCCTGCTTCCCAAACTGCGGGGGGCGGCTCCGATTCAATGGTCCGTCATTCAGGGGGATCAGGAGAGCGGCGTGACCATCCAGCAGATGGACGAGGGAATAGATACGGGAGATATCCTGATGGCTCAGACATATATTCTGGATGAGAAGGAGACTGGGGGCAGTCTTTTTGAGCATTTATCTGTGCTGGGAGGACCTATGATATTAAAGGTGATGGAGGATGCCCGGAAGGGATTGCTCCACCCCGTTCCCCAGAATGACGAGGAGCATACCTATGCCAAAATGCTTACCAAGGATATGGGGGAGATGGATTTTGCCAAATCAGCGGCAGAGTTGGAGCGGCTGGTAAGAGGTTTGAATCCATGGCCCAGCGCCTATACCTTTCTTCAGGGAAAGATGTTAAAGGTGTGGGAGGCGGATGTGGTGCCGGAGGAGAGAGTATCCGAATTGCAGCGCTATGGACAGCCGGGGGTTATTCTCGCTGTGGAAAAGGATTGTTTGATCGTGCAGACCGGGGAGGGTGCGCTGAAAATCCTTTCCGTGCAGCTGGAGGGGAAGAAGCGCATGGATGCGGCTGCCTTTTTGCGGGGCTTTGCGGTGGAAGTGGGAGATTTCCTAGGAAAGGAAGCCGGTGAGTGATGGCGGAGAGACAGAGTGTTTCCGTGAGGAATCTGGTGCTGGACGTACTGCTGGAGATTTCTGAGAAGAATGCCTTCTGTGATCAGGCAATTCATCGGATGCTGCAGAGACATCCCATGGAAAAGAGAGACAGGGCCTTCTTTCAGCGTCTGGCGGAGGGCACGGTGGAGCGGCAGATAACTATTGATTATGTGCTGAATCAATTTTCCAAGGTGAAGGTGAGGAAGATGAAGCCCGTGATACGGGAGATTCTTCGCATGGGGGCATACCAGATTCTCTACATGGATCAGGTGCCGGATTCTGCGGTGTGCAATGAGGCGGTGAAACTGGTTCAGAAGAGAAAGATTCCCCAGTTGAAGGGATTTGTCAATGGGGTGCTGCGCACCATCGCCAGAGGGCGGGACAGGATTGCCTATCCGCCGCGGGAGGAGTTCTTGTCCTATTTGTCCGTGACATATTCCATGCCGGAGTGGATTGCTAGAAGATTCGTTGACGCCTATGGAGAGGCAGAGGCGGAGAATCTCTGTGCCGGCTTTCTGGCAGAGGCGGGAAGGATTGCCGTGCGCTGTCAGGGAAGCAGGTATTCCGTGGACGAGGTGAAGGATTCTCTGGTGGGCCAGGGCGTGACGGTGGAACCTGGCATCCTCTTTCCTGATGCGCTGCGCCTGAAAAATATTGGTTCTGTCATGGAGTTGGAGGCATTTCGCCAAGGAATGGTGCAGGTGCAGGATGAGAGTTCCATGGTGGTGGGCGCAGTGTCGGGAATCCGTCCAGGGGATGTGGTGCTGGACTTGTGCGCCGCTCCCGGAGGAAAATCCATGCATGCGGCGGATCTTCTCGCAGGCCGGGGGGTGGTGATTTCTGCTGACCTGACGGAAGAAAAGGTGGAGAAGATTAGGGAGAACACTGCCCGTCTAGGGTATGACAATGTGGAGCATTACGTGCAGGATGCCAGGATATTTCGGGAGGAATGGGAAGAGAGGGCAGACGTGGTGATTGCGGATCTGCCTTGTTCCGGCTTGGGAGTCATTGGCAAGAAATGCGATATCAAATATAAGACCAAGCCAGAAGATATTCCGGAACTTTCCAGGCTGCAGCGGAAGATTCTGCAGACGCTGTGCCGGTATGTAAAGCCCGGCGGCAGATTGGTATACAGTACTTGCACCATTGCAGGGGAGGAGAATGAGGACAATGTGGCATGGATGGAGAAGCATTTGCCTCTGGAGAGGGTTTCTATAGAAGAACTTCTTCCCAAACCTCTCAGGGGAGGCACCGGAACGGAGGGCTTTGTGCAGATTTTCCCCCGGGAGGGGCTGCTGGATGGTTTTTTCGTAGCAGTCTTCCAAAAGGGATAAAGATGTTAAAAGGTATGGGTTTCTAGAAATCACTCATGGATGATTGATATTTTGTGTGAAGACATAGTGATTCCGCCGTTTCTTGGTAATATCTGCAAGTAGTGACAAAGGAAAAGGGATTGGTATATGGAACAGGAAAAACTAGATATTAAGAGCCTGGATTCTGCTGCATTGGAGGAAGCCGTCCTGCATATGGGACAGAAGGCTTTCCGCGCCAGGCAGTTATATGAGTGGATGCATGTGAGGCTGGCTTCTTCCTTTGATGAGATGACCAATCTCTCGAAGGAATTTCGCAGGACGCTGCAGGAGACCTGTGTCATGCGCTGTGCGACAATCATCCATAGGCAGGTGTCCAGGCAGGATGGAACCTCCAAGTTCCTGATGGAACTTGCCGATGGCAATGTGGTGGAGAGCGTCCTGATGAAGTACAGGCATGGGAATAGCGTCTGCATCTCCACCCAGGTGGGATGCCGCATGGGATGTCGGTTCTGTGCCTCCACAGTGGGAGGCTTGGTTCGGAATCTCCGCACCTCTGAGATGCTGGATCAGATATATGAGATCCAGAGGGAGACCGGGGAGCGGGTGTCCCATGTGATCCTCATGGGCATCGGGGAGCCATTGGACAATTATGACCAAGTGATTCCTATGATTCGCATGCTTACGGATGAACGGGGACTCCATATCAGCCAGAGGAACGTGACCCTGTCTACCTGCGGTTTGGTGGGGCAGATAGACAGGCTGGCGGGAGAGGACTTGACAATCACCCTGGCCATTTCCCTCCATGCCTCTAATGATGTCCTGCGCCGGGAGATGATGCCCGTGGCCGAGAGGCATTCCATTCAGGAAATTCTGGCGGCGTGCAGGAATTATCTGGAGAAGACTGGGCGGAGAATTACCTTTGAGTATAGCATGGTGGAGGGAAAGAATGATTCCCCCGGCCATGCAGAGGAACTGAGCGGGCTTCTGCGGGGGATGAACTGCCATGTGAACCTGATTCCCTTGAACCCGGTGGAGGGCAGGATGGGACAGCGCTCCCGGAGGAATCGCGTGGAGGAATTTAAATTAATACTTGAAAAAAATCATATAAATGGTACTATAAGAAGGGAAATGGGCAGTGATATTGATGCTGCCTGTGGCCAGTTAAGGAATAAACGACAAAGGAGGGAAACTACATGAATGCATATGCGAAGACAGATGTTGGAAGAAAAAGAAGCATGAATCAGGACTATTTTTATTGTGGCAAAGATGCTGTGGGTAGTTTCCGGAATCTTTTTATTGTTGCAGATGGGATGGGGGGGCATAAGGCTGGAGATCATGCGTCCAGGCTGTGCGTGGAGCAGATGGTGTCTTCTGTGGAACAGACGCGGCACGCTACGCCTGTGACCATATTTGAAGAGGCGGTAAATAGGGCCAATGCGGCGATTTACCAAGAGTCCGTGGAACATATGGAATACGAGGGAATGGGAACTACCGTGGTGGCATGCACTTGTCAGGGCGATAAGATGTATGTGGCCAATATCGGGGATTCCCGGCTGTATCTCATTCGGGACAGGATTGAGCAGATTACGGATGACCATTCTCTGGTGGAGGAACTTGTGAAGAATGGGAACCTTACCGAGAGCGAGGCAAGGATGCATCCTCAGAAGAATATTATTACTAGGGCTTTGGGCACGGAGGAAATGGTCAGTGCAGATTATTTTGAAGTGCCCATCAGGCCGGGGGATTTGGTTCTTCTGTGTAGCGACGGCCTGTCAAATATGTTAGATGACGACGATATGGAATATATCTTAAAGCATAGTGATACATTGGAAAAGGCGGGGGAAGCTTTGATTTCCCAAGCGAACCAGAATGGCGGGGAGGACAATATTACCGCCGTTCTGGTGGAAATCGGATAATTAGTGTCATAGGATATGGAAGGAGAATTGGTACATGGTGAATCCTGGAATGATTCTGAATGAGAGATATGAAGTGGTAGATAAAGTGGGAAGCGGCGGCATGGCAGATGTGTACAATGCCAGAGATTTGCGGCTGAATCGCAATGTAGCCATCAAGGTGCTGAAACAGGAGTATAGCAATGATGCGAAGTTCGTGTCAAAGTTCCGAGGGGAAGCGCAGTCCGTGGCAGGGCTTTCCCACCCCAATATCGTCAATGTCTATGACGTGGAGGATGACGATAATCTCCACTATATCGTGATGGAGCTGGTAGAGGGCATCACCCTGAAAAAGTTTATTGAGAAGAAGGGCAGGCTGGAGATTAACGAGGCCATCGGCATTGGCATCCAGATTGCTCAGGGAATAGAGGAGGCTCACAAGAACAATATTATTCATCGGGATATCAAGCCTCAGAATATCATTATCTCCAAAGAGGGGAAGGTGAAGGTGACAGACTTTGGCATTGCCAAGGCGGCCACCTCCAATACCATCACTTCCAATGCCATGGGCTCTGTGCATTATATCAGCCCGGAGCAGGCCAGGGGAGGATATAGTGACGAGAAGAGCGATATCTATTCCTTGGGCGTGACCATATTCGAGATGCTCTGCGGCGCAGTGCCGTTTCAGGGGGAGAGCACGGTATCCGTGGCCTTCGCCCATGTCCACGAGGAGGCACCCAAGATTTCTGATCTGGATGATACCATTCCCCGCAGCCTGTCCCGCATTGTGGAGAAATGCATGCAGAAAAAGCCGGATATGCGCTATGAGAATGCGGCAGCGCTGATTATGGATTTGCGCCGGGCAGTGTCCGAACCGGATGGGGATTACGTGGTGCTGGGCGAGGTGATGACGGATTCGCCTACCATCAGGCTTTCTGACGACATGGTGCGGGCGGTGAAAGATACGCCTAGAAAAGTAGCGGCCGAGGAGCGAAGCGTGGAGGGGGAGGAGGTTCTGGACGAGGATGCCATGGATCCCAAGCTGGAGCGGATTTTAAAAATATGCAGCGGCGTAGTTGCCGTGATTATCGTGGTAGTATTGATTCTTCTAGTGGTAAAGGTCATGTCGCCCGGTTCTTCTAAAAAGGAGGAGAAAAAGGTAGAGGCATCTGCTTCGCCATCCCCTTCCGCTGATGTGAATCTGGTGGAGGTGCCGGAACTGGTAGGTCATACGCTGGAAGAGGCAGAGGAAATGCTGCAGGATAGCAAGCTGGAATATACCTTGGAGCCCCGGGAGTCGGACGAGAAGCCGAATACGGTGTTAGAGCAGAATCCCAAAGCTGGCGAGGAAGTGGAAGAAGGCGCTTCCGTGACGGTGTATTACAGCAAGGAAGAAGAGGGCGTGGTAGTTCCCAGCGTGGCGGACATGACAGTGGAAGATGCCACTGCAAAATTAGAGAATCAGGGGCTCACTATTTCGGGTACTGGCAGAGAGTACAGCAAGACCAAACAGGTGGCC
>CASGVX010000111.1 GCA_949346185.1 uncultured Lachnospiraceae bacterium | reverse complement strand
TATGTGACCGACGGGGAGAGCTGCTATTATATTTATCAGCTTATCATGGACGGCAGGCAGCAGACTGGCATCGTGGCCTGTGCCAGCGTGGATGATTATCTTCGCAGCGTCATCAAGAAGCACGAGAATACCAGAGAGGAGAAGGAGCAGGATAGGATTCGCCATGTGGATGCCTTGAGCGCCCAGACAGGGCCTATTTTTCTGGCTTACCGTTCTCAGGATGTGATCAATGGCATTGTGAGCAGGGTGACAAGGGACAGTCTGCCACTGTATGATTTTACGGCGGAGGATGGCATCGCGCACAGAGTGTGGAAAATCTCGGATTCTACTGATGTAGATAAAATTGAAAAGGCTTTTTTAGCCATTGGCGAAATCTATATTGCGGACGGGCATCACAGAGCCGCTTCCGCAGTGAAGGTGAGCTTGAAGAGACGGGAGGAGCATCCGAACTATCATGGGACTGAGGAGTTTCATTATTTTCTGTCCGTTCTCTTTCCAGACGACCAGCTGATGATCATGGACTACAACCGTAGTATAAAGGATTTGAATGGGCTTGCGGTGGAAGAGTTCCTAGAGCGGATTCGGGAGAATTTTTCTCTAGAGCCGATGGACGAGGCAGGGCATCCTGAGAGGAAGGGACAGGTTACCATGTATCTGGATGGAAAATGGTATCGGCTGGAGATTTCTGAGAAATTGAGGCAGATTACGGATGCGGTGGATTCTTTGGACGTGTCCCTGCTGCAGGATTATCTTTTTGGTCCCATATTGGGAATCGGGGATCCAAGGACGGACGAGCGGATTGACTTTATCGGGGGGATTCGCGGATTGGAGGAGTTGGAGAGAAGGGCAGACAGCGATATGAAAGTTTCCTTTGCCATGTATCCCACGTCCATCCAAGAACTCTTTGCCGTGGCGGATGCCGGTCTTCTCATGCCGCCCAAGTCCACATGGTTTGAGCCCAAGCTTCGCAGCGGGCTGTTCATTCATGAGATTTGAGCAGGTCTGGCAATAATCGATGCCGCAGGCGGGGAATGGATTGGTTTCGGGAAGGGATGGATGGCTCTGAATGGTAACGCAGATGCGGGTGCGTCCGGCAAGCACATGGAAAGGAATGTTAGTTTTATAACAGAGGAATTGCTATGGAAAAAAAGTTGTATGATTTAATGGACTGGGCTGAGATTGAGGCCATCGTGTATTCGGAACATGATCATCCGGAACGGATTCTAGGTCCCCGCAGGGTGCGGGGAGGCATCTTGATTCAGGCATTTCTGCCGGGAGCGGAGGCTGTGTTTGCAAAGAATAGGAGGGATGGCAAATTATATTCCATGGAGAAGGTGGATGAGGAGGGCTTTTTTGCCTTGCTGCTGCCGGGGAAGAAGATTCCCTCCTATGAGTTGATTGCCAGATATCAGAATGGCAGGGAGACCATGGGGAAGGATCCCTATTGCTATACGGGTGTGCTTTCCCGGGAAGGAAGTGCTTTTCGGGAGGAGGGAAGTTCCTCTTTCCCGGGGCTGGGGGCCCATCTCGTGACTGTGGCAGGGATGGGCAGTTGCGCCACAATCTGCCGGCCGGGAATGCCCGGGGGGAAAAAGGGGGAGCGAAGGTGCAGAGGGACATTTTTTGCCTTTCATGCCCCGAATGCCATGCGCGTGAGCGTGGTGGGGGATTTTAATCATTGGGACGGCAGGGTGCATCCCATGGTTCGCCAGGGAGATTCCGATACTTTTGTCCTGTTCATCCCAGAGGTGGGCAGCGGGGAACTTTATAAATTTGAGGTAAAATGGAATGCTAGGGAACTGGAACTGCAGGGCGACCCTTACGCTTTCTTTCACGAGACGCCACCCTCAGATGCGTGCATTGTTGCGGCAATTGACGCTTATCAGTGGCATGATGGGGAATGGATGGACAAGAGGAAGGCATTCTCCTGTGACAGCAGCCCCATATCTATTTGCGAGGCGTATCTAGGTACGTGGAAGAGGGAAGTTGTGAAGAAGGGGGATGGGGAACGGGATTTCGTGGAAATGGAATGCTGGAATTACCGGGAGATTGCCCAAGAACTGGGAAAGTATCTGGTACAGATGGGTTATACCCATGTGCAGTTGCTTCCTGTGATGGAATATGCTTCTGAGGATTCTCTGGGGTATGGGACGGAGGGGTATTTTGCGCCCACGGCTAGGTATGGCACTCCTGAGGATTTCATGTATTTCGTAGACTATATGCACCAGAAGGGTATCGGCGTGATTCTGGACTGGGTGGCAGTGCGGAAGTATCAGAGCATGGGGGCGGCAGCTGGTGATTTCCTTGTGGAGAATGCCCTGTTCTGGAAGGAGCGTTTCCATGTGGACGGGCTGCGGGTGACGGGGATGGAGTCCATCCTGCGGCTGGATTATGGAAAGGCGGAGGGGATGTGGCTGCCCAACCAGTATGGCGGCAATGAGGATTTGGAGGGGGCGGCGTTTCTGCGAAGGCTGAGCGAGAAATTTCACGAGGCGGCAGATGGCGCCATCTTGGTTGCGGAGGATGCCTCTTCCTATCCCAAGGTGACGGAATCCCTTGCGGATGGCGGATTGGGATTTGATTTGAAATGGAATGGGGGCTGGACGGGTGATTTTTTGGAATATATGAGAATTGACCCTCTGTTTCGGAAGGGAAGCCATGGAAAGCTGATTAACGGAATGCTCTATGCATATAGCGAGCAGTTCGTGCTGATGTTTTCTCACAATCAGGCAATAGATGGCCTCAAGGGACTGCTGGCAGGGATGCCCGGGGATTTGCCTCAAAAGTTTGGGAATCTCCGGGTGGCTTTGGGATATATGATGCTCCATCCCGGCAAGAAGCTGCTCTTTGCGGGGCAGGAGTTTCAGAGGAACTGGGAGTGGGCTGCTGAAGGAGATTCTTCTTGGAACGGACCCGAGAAAAAGGAATACCTTGGCATGGGGAATTATATCAAGCAGTGGAATCATTTCTATCAGGCTCACCCGGCATTGTATGAAAAGGACTGCCAGGAGCAGGGGTTTGAGTGGATTAGCTGCATGGACGCAGACCACAGCATTATTGCCTTCCTTCGGCGGGCGCGGCAGGGCGGGGAGGAATTGCTGGCCGTGTGTAATTTTACCCCGGTGCTTTATGAGAATTTCCGAGTGGGGGTGCCGTATCCCGGATCTTACAAGGAGATTTTTAACAGTGACAGCACGTTTTTCGGTGGCACGGGTGCTGTAAATTCCCGCAGCGTCCTGTCAAAGAATGTGGGATGGGATGGCAGGGAGCATTCCATCACCATTGACGTGCCGCCTCTGGGAATTAGTGTTTTCCAGTGTCATTCAGGAAAGGGGGAAGAGGAGTGAGCATTGACTTGATTGGCGCATTATTTTATTCTGAGCATTTCATGCCGGCAATGGCGGCGTCCTCTGACGGCGTGAGTGCGGAGGAACTGACCGAGACATTGAATTCTGCCACCGCTACCAGCGCGGAGAAGACAAGTTTTCTGATTGAGTATCTCCTCTCCCAGAGAAATGTGATGCTGGACGGATTGAAGACGATATTGTTTGCCATCTTTGTCTATATTGTGGGTAGGAGGATTGTAAAGATTTGCCTGAAACTCACCGGCAGGTGGATGAAGAAGAGGGATGTGGATCTGGGAGTACAGAATTTTGTCATGTCCTGTGCCAAGTTAGGATACCATGCAATCTTGATTTTTATTGTGGCGGGCATTCTGGGCGTGGGGGCTACCGTGGCGGCGGTGGCGGCTTCTGCGGGTCTGGCCGTGGGCTTGGCGCTGCAGGGAAGTTTGGCTAATTTTGCCGGAGGCGTATTGATTCTCATGATGAAGCCCTTCAAGGTGGGGGATTATATTATCGCAGACGGCGCCGAGGGCACGGTGGAGAGTATTGATATTTTCTATACCAGAGTTTCCACCTCTGACAATAAGGTGGTGGTCATTCCCAATGGCACCATTACCAGCGGCAACATCACCAATACTACCAATGCCTCCAAGCGCATGATGGTGATTGATTTCCGGGTGCCCTATGACACGGATGTGGATGCCTTGCGGGAGGAATTGCTGGCCATGATGGGGGAGGAGCCTCTGCTTTTGAAGGAGGAGCCCATGAGCGTGGTGATTGACCAGCTCTCTCCCGTGAAGATGAAGATGCTGGTGAAGGCTTGGGCTAGGACGGAAGAGTATTGGGATGCGAAGCATCATTTGCTGGAGCAGATGAAAAAGGCTCTGGAGGGTTATTATTTGTAATACAATTCACTGTGAATATAGCCCTTGGGGAATTGCTGCATTCTATGTCGCAAATGGGGCTTGTGGGGAGGGATGGCTTTGTGCTACAATATATGAATTGGTGTTTTAGTGCATATTCATGATCATTGCATTTGTCCTGTGAAGGATGGTTGGCTATGATATGAATAATAACGATTAGAAAGTATCGGCGAAAGCAGGTGAGAAGTTTGGTTCAGATTTATCGCACAGATGACCGCATTATCCATGAGGAGGAAAAGATCAGCCCTGGGGCTTGGGTGAATATGGTGAATCCCACAGTGACGGAGGGGGAGGAGATAGCCAGAGAACTGGATATTGACTTGCAGGATTTATTGGCGGCGCTGGATGAGGAGGAGAGTTCCCGCGTGGAATTGGAAGATGGATATACGCTGATTCTGGTGGATATTCCCGCCACGGAGATTCGCCATGACAAGGAGGCATATAATACGGTGCCTCTGGGCATTATTCTGACCCGGGATATCATTCTCACGGTGTGTACCGACGAGACGCCTGTGCTGCAGGCTTTTGTCAATGGTCGGGTAAAAGAATTTAGCACGAAGAAGAAATTGCGCTTCGTCTATCAGATTCTGTTTCGGGTGGCAACCCAGTATCAGTCCCATCTGCGCATTATCGACAAGAAGCGCACGGAGATTGAGGAGCGGGTGGATAATAATACGGAGGATATGGATCTCATTGATTTGCATGCATTGGAGTCCACCTTGGTTTATTTTGCCACCTCCCTCCGGGCGAACGGCGTGGTGCTTGACCGGCTTACCAGATATAAGAGGCTGGAGCAGTATCCGGATGACAAGGATTTGCTGGATGATGTGATCGTGGAGAATCAGCAGGCCATTGAGATGACCACCATCTACCGAGATATTATCAATGGAACGAGGGAGCTGATGTCTTCGGTGCTGGACAACCGCCTGAATAATGTGATGAAGAGCCTGACTTCCATTACGCTGGTGATGGGTATCCCTACCATGATATCCGGGCTTTACGGCATGAATGTGGAGGGGGCGGGGATGCCTCTGGCCCGCTCTGTCCACGGCTTTGGTATTATCTGCGTCACCAGCATTCTGCTCTGCGTGCTGATTTTATTCTTGCTGCGGAAGAAGAAGATGATCTAGCGGAGCTATTTGTTACATCATGATCCTGAATGGTTTTGGAAGTATATCCGACCAGTTAAGAAGATGAAATCTAACGAATGCGGTACTGCTTCTTCCTCAATTCCAGTCCTGCCATCAAGATAGAGCAAAATCCCGCCATGCAGTCGGCCACCGGACCGGCATACATAGTGCCATCGATGCCCATGGGCAGGGGCAGCAGGATAATCAGAGGCAGCAGGAAGATAATCTGCCTGGTGAGGGAGAGGAAGATGCCTCCCTTGGGTTTTCCGATGGCAGTGAAGAAATTGGAGCTTATGGGCTGCAGGAAGTTCAGGAAGGTAAAGAAAAGGAAGATGTGGAAATAGTTCACCGCAAAGGTGAAGTACATCTCTGAACCCTCCCCGAAGAGGGAGATGATCTGGCGGGGAATGAGCTGGAACAGGGAGAAAAAAAGAACGGACAGACCGAAACCCCAGCCGGCAGCAAGGAGATATGCCTTCTTCACCCGACGGTATTTCTTTGCGCCATAATTAAAGCTGACGATGGGCTGCAGCCCTTGGGAAATGCCGATGATGAATGCCATATAGAGTTGGTTGATTTTCGTGATGATTCCTACGCATGCGATGGGCACGGATTCCCCGTAGGAGGAGAGAGAGCCGTAATATTTCAGGGATTTGGTCATCACGATCTGCACGGCCATCATGGCTAGCTGGTTTGTGCAGGGCGCCGCGCCTAGGGACATGATCCGTTTCACGTATCTGCCGTGGATTGCCAGATGCTTTTTCATCAGGGAGATGCTCTGGCAGTGGGCTAAGAGCCAGAGAGCCATGATGCCGGATGCCACTTGGCCGATGACGGTGGCTAGGGCGGCTCCTGTCATGCCCCAGTTCAGGCCAAAGACGAACAGGGCATCCAGCATGGTGTTGATGATGGCGCCTGTGAGATTGCACAGCATGGTAAACTGAGGCCTGCCGTCTGCCCGGATGAGATGGCCGCCCCCGGTGGCGATGATGAGGAAGGGGAAGCCGAATGACACATACCGGGTGTAGGGGATGGCGTAGGGCAATACCTGGTCCGGGGAGCCGAAAAATAGGAGAAGGGGCTTTAGGCAGATTTGGGTAAAGATACACAGAAGGGTGCCAAGCATTCCCATCATCATCAGGGCATTCCCCATATAGTAGGGTGCTTGCTCCCGCTCCTCTGGAATGGTCTGTCCCTTGCCCATGGCGATGTTGAAGGAGGAGGAGCCTCCGATGCCGAAGAGCAGGGCGATGGCGATGCAGGAGATGGACAGGGGGAAGCTGATGTTAGTGGCGGCATTTCCCAATTCTCCGATTTTCTGCCCGATAAAAAACTGGTCTACGATATTGTAGAGGGAGCTCACCAGCATGGCTATGATGCTGGGCACTGCGAATTTTCCTAATAGGGAGGGGATTTTTGCCTCTCCCAGCGGGTTGGCTGTACTTTCCGTATTCATATCTTTCCACCTTAATAATAATCAAAATCTTATGTGTAAGCAATCACTGTGAATAATAGCACTATTTAAGTTACTATTCACAGCCGACTATATTCGAGAATTTTTGGCATGTTTCATGCCAAA
>CASGVX010000110.1 GCA_949346185.1 uncultured Lachnospiraceae bacterium | reverse complement strand
AATTTATATGGAAACGGGCATAGTGGAAAATATTTAAAATTGGACGCCCCGCTCTTTGGCATCCGGGGTGGCGGCGAAGAGGTCGCGGATCAAATCAAATACGCCAGTGTAGGTGGCGGGGTTGGAACGGGGCGTTCTGCCAATGGGGGACTGGTCGATGGCGATGATTTTGTCCAGCTGCTCCACCCCCACAATCTCCCTGTGCTTGCCGGGAACGGTGTGAGCCCGGTTCAGCTGCTTTGCAAGGCTCTTGTAAAGGATTTCATTTACCAGAGAACTCTTCCCGGAGCCAGACACGCCGGTGACGCAGGTCATAACGCCTAGGGGGAAGTCTGCGTTGATGTTTTTGAGGTTATTTTCCTTTGCGCCTTTTACGGTGAGCCAGCCGGAGGGCTTCCTTCTCTCCTCTGGAACGGGGATGCGGATGCGCCCGCTTAGATAGGCGCCAGTGATGGAGTTTTCATTTTCCATGATTTCTTGAGCGGTTCCCTCTGCCACAATCTCTCCGCCGTGGATGCCTGCTCCCGGCCCCACGTCGATGATGTGGTCGGCGGCCAGCATGGTGTCCTCGTCGTGCTCTACCACCAACAGGGTATTGCCCAAGTCTTTCAGCCGTATCAGAGTGTTCAGCAGTTTGTCGTTGTCCCGCTGGTGCAGGCCGATGCTGGGCTCGTCTAGGATGTAGGCCACCCCCACCAAGCCGGAGCCGATCTGGGTGGCTAGGCGAATGCGTTGTGCCTCCCCGCCGGAGAGGGTTCCGGCATTTCTGGCTAGAGACAGATAGTCCAGCCCCACGTCCATCAGGAATCCTAGGCGGGCATGGATCTCCCGCAGCACCAGGTCGCCGATGGCCAGCTGGCGTTCGGTCAGCTGCAGGCTGTTCATATATGATACCAGATCTCCGATGGAAAGTTCGGTGATATCCGCTATATTCTTGTCGCCGATGGTGACGGCAAGGACTTCCGGGCGGAGCCGCTTTCCCTTGCATGCGTGGCAGGGGATGATTTCCATAAAGTTCTCATATTCTTTCTTGATGCTGTCGGAGGAGGTCTCCCGATACCGCCTCTCCACGTTGGCGATGACTCCCTCGAAGGGGATGTCGTAGACCCCCGTGCCCCTCTGGCCGGTGTACTTTACCCGCACTGTCTTTCCGTTGGTTCCATGCATGATCAGGTTCTGCGCTTCCGGGGATAGTTCTCGGAAGGGCTTGTGCAGGTCAAAGCCATATTCCTTCGCCATGGCATCCAGAATGCACCGGCCATAGCTGTCCTCTCTGGTGGCAGACTGCCAGCCCGGGACTGCCAAAGCCCCCTCCGGGATGCTCAGGGAGGGATCCGGGATGATGAGCTCTTGGGAAAATTCCATGCTGAACCCCAGGCCGTGGCAGGTCTCGCAGGCGCCAAAGGGGTTGTTGAAAGAGAAGTTCCTCGGTTCAATCTCCGGGATGCTGATGCCGCAGTCCGGGCAGGAAAAACTCTGGCTGAAATGTACCGGATCCTTTCCGGGGATATCTAAGGTCATCAGGCCGTCAGAAAGTTTCAGCACGGTCTCAATGGATTCTGACAACCTTTTCTGAATGCCCTCCCGCACTACTAGCCGATCCACAAGGATGTCAATATTGTGCTTTTTATTCTTCTCTAATTTGATTTCCTCGGTGAGGTCGTAGAGATGGCCGTCTGCCATGACCCGCACGTACCCGCTTTTTCTGGCGGATTCAAAGACCTTGGCATGCTCTCCCTTGCGGCCCCGTACCACGGGAGCCAGCAGCTGCAGTTTCGTTCCCGTCTCATAGGTCATAATCTCGTCCACCATCTGGTCTACCGTCTGCTTGTTAATCTCTTTTCCGCACTTGGGGCAGTGGGGAATGCCTGCTCTGGCGAAGAGGAGACGGAAATAATCGTAGATTTCCGTGACGGTGCCCACGGTGGAACGGGGGTTGCGGTTGGTTGACTTCTGGTCAATGGAGATGGCGGGGGAAAGCCCCTCGATACTCTCCACATTGGGCTTTTCCATCCGGCCAAGGAACATTCGGGCATAGGAGGAAAGGGATTCCATATACCTGCGCTGCCCCTCCGCATAGATGGTGTCAAAAGCAAGAGAAGATTTGCCGGAACCGCTCAGTCCAGTCAGCACCACGAAGGAGTCCCGGGGGATATCCAGATCTGCACCTTTCAGGTTGTGCTCCCTCGCGCCCCGAATGCGAATATATTTGCCAAGTTCCTGATGTTTTTTCATAATGCCACCTGCCATTTCTATCTATTGTTCTGATGAATAGTAATATCCTAACATGAATAAAAAAAGAAAGCAAGTACATATGTTCGGTTTTTGCTTGTAAATTTTGTAAATGTTACTATTCGCTATCGGCTGAGAATGGTAACGGAGTAATCTCATGGATGAAAGAAAATGGAGAAAAACCTTGAAAATCAAGCATACTTATAATACACTATATATACTTATGTACATAGTATTGCTAAGGTGGTCAAAATAGTAGAGAATGGTGGGATGGAATGGGAAACTGTGCTGGATAGAGTGGCGTCCCGGCACGGGCAGAGCCCTTTGCTGATGTCGGAAGGAGGGATTTTTTCTTGGAAAACCGTACAAAATATATTGCTGTCTGTACTGCTGGAATTAATGTGGAATACATTGATTCCGCACTGTCAGCAGTTTACTTTCTGGCACAAAAGTACCATTTTAAAGTGCTGTATTTTAATTCTTTTAGTACGCTGTATTATTTTACCAAACATGATGCGGGAGAAAGCTGCATCTTCCGCTTGATCAATTATAATCTATTGGATGGAATCATCATGCTGACGGAGACGATAAAGTCAGATAAAATCCGTCAGGATATTTTGGAGAAGGCAAATCAAAATGATATTCCGGTGATATCTGTGGATCATTTTCTGAAGGGCTGCTATAATGTGAATTTTCAATATAAAAATTCCATGAAAACGATTGTAGAGCATCTAATGGTGGAACACGGCTTTACCAGGCTGAATTTCGTCAACGGCGAGCCGGACAATGCTTTTTCCCAGGAACGGCTGGATGCCTACAGAGAGGTGCTGGAGGAGCACGGCATTCCCTATGAGGAAGAAAGGGTGGCCTACGGACATTTTCGGTGGGATACGATGGACGATGTGATTCGGCAGTTTACAGAGAGCGAACTTCCCTTTCCGGAGGCGATTGTCTGCGCCAATGACTCCATGGCCATCGGCGCAGTCAAGTATCTGAAGGAGGCGGGATATCGAGTGCCGGAGGATGTGAAGGTCACCGGATTTGACGGAATCAGGGAAGCCATGGAGCATGTGCCCTCCATTACCACTTCCAAGCATGATTACTACGGATTGATTCAGAAGTCCATGGAGATTTTAGATGCTTATTTTCAAGGGGAAGAGCCGGAGGAGCAGAATTGGGTGGAGACTAAGCCGATCTTTACGGAGTCCTGCGGCTGCAAGGCCATCAATGCGGAGAAGAGCAGTTCCTTTACTAGAGAACTCTATGACCGCATCGACAGCTGGGAGCATTTTCAGCGGAGGCAGATTGCGCTTGCGGCAGATTTGACGGATAATGATTCTTTTCAGGGAATCTTTGATAACTTAAAGAAATACGAGGAGAATTTTCATTCAAATCGTTTTTGGCTGTGCATTGTGGATGATTTCCTGAATCAGAAGGAAAATTTAATGGATATCATAGAGGAGGATGCTACTTTCATGCGGGCTGGGTACTCTGACACGATGGATGTGATGCTCTCCAAGAATGGAGATGAGTGGCTGGGCCTGACGGATTTCCATACCGCCTCCCTTCTTCCGGATATAGAGCGGGTATTGGAGGAGGAGCGCAATGTGATGTTCCTGCCCCTCCATGTGCTGGAGCAGACCATCGGCTATTTGGCGATGGTGTACGATCCCAATAAAGTGAATATGTACTTTACATACCAGTTTGTCATGAATATTAGCAATGCGTTGGAGAATACCAGGATACATCAGAGGCAGCGGGCCATCATTGACAATTTGAAGTTGAAAGCCATCCATGATCCCATGACCGGTCTTTTCAATAGGAGAGGGTTTTACCAGCGGGTGGAGACGGTGTATGGACAATGCATTGCTCAGGATAGGCTGCTAGCGGTCATTTCCGTGGATTTGAATGGGCTGAAGAAGATCAATGACACCTATGGCCATGCGGATGGGGATATCGCCATTTCCACCATCGGAAAAGCCCTGGTGGAAGTGTTCCCTCAGGAATTTACCTGCGCAAGATTTGGCGGAGACGAGTTTATCGTGTCGGGTCAGGTGGAGTCTAGGGAGCAGGTGGAGGAATACTGTCAGCGGGTGGAGGAATATTTGGCGAAATTTAACAGGAACTCTGGAAAACCATACCAAGTGAGCGGAAGTATTGGATATGTGGCGGGAGTTCCCGGAGGGATTAGCTTGGATGAGTTTATCAAGGCGGCAGACGAGAAGATGTATGAGGATAAAGCTCGCCATCACTCTCGGAGCAGAACCTGATGTGATGGTTTGGCGCGCAATGGTTTGGTGCGCTAGTGCGCTGACACCTCGCTTCTTGCGGCTATGTTTGCTTCGTGGACTGTGGCGAGAGAAAATGGGAAGCGGCGTCTTCCCATTTTTTAAGATGGGAGATGGAGATGCAGGAGGAAGATCAGATTTATGGCGGCTTTGCCAGAGTGTATGATTTATTTATGGATGAGATTCCCTATCAGGAGTGGTGCGATTATCTTTTCGGACTGCTGGAAAGGGAGGGGGTTTCCCGTGGCACTGTGGTGGACTTGGCTTGCGGGACGGGGGAGATCGCTTGGCGGCTGCGGCGCAGGGGATATGACATCATTGGCGTGGACATGTCTCAGGAAATGCTTGAAATTGCCAGTCAGAAATGTCCCTCCGATGTGTTATTATTGCACCAAGACATGCGGGAACTGGAATTGCATGTTCCGGTGGAAGGAGTAGTGTGTCTGTGCGATGGGATGAATTACATGACATCAGAGGAGGAACTGGCGAGAGTTTTTGCCAGAGTGGCATCCAGTCTGGTGGAAGGCGGCGTTTTTATTTTTGACATGAAGACGGAGTATTTTTATCGAGAAATCCTAGGCGACTGCATTCTGGCAGATAACAGGGAGGATGCCAGCTATATCTGGGACAATGCATATGACAGGGACAGCGGCATTAATACCTATCTCCTGACGTTGTATGAATTGGCAGATGATGACAGGAACCTTTTCCTGCGGACGGACGAGCTGCATCGGCAGAGGGCATACTCGCCGGAACAGGTGCGGGTGCTGCTGGAGGACAGCGGCTTTCGCTTGGCGGGCATCTATGAGGCATTGACAGAGCAGTATCCCGGCGAGGAGAGCCAGAGAATATATTTTGTGGCAAAGATCGGGATGATTCATGACGCATGAAGAGGGCATGTGAGGGAGGCATGCCGCTTCTGAGGGACTGCGGAGGGATTTTAAATGTGAATTGAGAAAAAGGAGGAAGCATGAGAGAAGATTATATTGTGAGGGCGACTGCGGCAAACCATCAGCTGAGGATATTTGCGGCTACCACTAGGAATCTGGTGGAGGATGCCAGAGAAATCCATCATACCAGCCCGGTGGCTACGGCGGCTCTGGGACGCCTTCTCACGGCTGGGAGCATCATGGGAAGCATGATGAAGGGAGAGCGGGATATCCTCACTCTGCAGATACGGTGCGAAGGCCCCATTGGCGGCCTGACGGTGACGGCGGATTCCGATGCCAATGTGAAGGGGCATGTGCGGCAGCCCTTGGTCATCCTGCCGCCCAATGAGAAGGGCAAGCTGGACGTGGCGGGGGCATTGGGGCCGGGCTTTCTAAACGTCATTCGGGATATCGGCATGAAAGAGCCTTACAATGGACAGATTCAGCTGGTGTCGGGAGAGATTGCCGAGGATTTGACATATTATTATGCTACATCTGAACAGATCCCTTCTTCGGTGGGATTGGGCGTTCTTTTGGACAGAGATAACCATGTGCGGCAGGCAGGCGGCTTTATCATCCAAGTGATGCCCTTTGCCCAGGAGGAGGTGATTGCCACTGTGGAGCAGTCGCTGCAGCAGATTCACTCAGTGACAGACCTGCTGGAACAGGGAATGATGCCTCAGGACATGGTGCGGGCCTTGATGGGAGATTTGGAAGTGGAGATTCTTGACCGCATCCCTACCCGGTATTCATGTAATTGTTCCAAGGAACGGGTGACAAGGGCGGTTGCCAGTCTGGGTCGAAAGGATTTGGAAGATCTGATTGCCCGGGGGGAGACTATTGAGGTAAATTGCGAATTTTGCGACTCCCATTACTATTTTACAGTGGATGAACTGAAAGACTTCATAAAATAGACAAGGAGCGTGTTTTTGGATGAAGGGAAATAGAAAGAAACTGCTTTGCATACTGATGTTATTATTTGGCATGGCGCTTTGGTTCTGCCACGGTTCGCGGGAGGGCGGGACGGTGTCTGCCTCCGCCATCGGCAAGATCAAGGTGAATGGCGGATATTTGAATGTGCGCAAGGGTCCGGGAAAGAATTATGGGGTGGTGAAATCCGGCGGCACCACGGTGACGGTGTCTGACGGAGCTACCGTGACGGTCACCGGCAAGAATGGTTCCTGGTACCACATCAAGTTCAAGCAGAACAATAAGAATGTGACAGGTTATGTGATGAAATCCTATGTGAAGGTGCAGACGGGTAAAGTGGCTACCACGGTGTACGGCCTGGTGAGAAGCAAGACGAGCCTTCGCTCCGCCACTTCTACGACGGGAGCGGTGACGAAAGTGAATGGGAAGAAGGTATCTCTGAAGCAGGGCAGGAAACTGCGCATCCTGTCTGAAAAAATGGTGGGCAATACGAAATGGTACCGGGTATCCCTGACTGTTTCTTCCCAGAAGGTGAAGGGGTATATCCTGTCAAAGCGAGTGAACCTTACCTGTGGAAAAGGGCTTCCTCTGGTGGTGAAG
>CASGVX010000109.1 GCA_949346185.1 uncultured Lachnospiraceae bacterium | reverse complement strand
GTAGCCTGAATAATTGTAAAAAATATTTGTCATGATGCCAGCATACGGGTGCATTTGTATAATTTCTTGAGAATGATTTTTCGGTATAAGCAATAAAAATGCAAGGATGTGCAAAAAGTATGGAGAATATCGTGAGGAATGAGGAACAAAGGAAGGGAAAGTTATGAAAATTGCGGTCTGCGAGGATATTAGCGAAGAGGCGGAATGGCTTTGTGAAGTGATTTACCGCTGGTCCGTGGAGAATGAAAAGGCTGTGGAAATTACTTCTTATGCAGATGCGGCTTCCTTTTCTTTCGCTCTGGAGGATATTCTCTTTGACGTTCTCTTTCTGGATATCAGGATGCCGGGAGAGGATGGAGTCACGCTGGCAAAGAGGCTCAGGAAACAGGCATATGATTTGTCCATCGTTTTCGTGACCGGAGAGAGAGAATATATTATGGAGGGATATGAGGTTGAGGCGGTGAATTATCTGCTGAAACCATTGGAGGAGGAAAAGGTATTCCAGTGCCTGAACCGCATTTGCGAGAAAAGCCGCAAGCAGGAGCCCTTTATTATATTGAAGACAGAAGATATCACCGTGAAATTACTTCAGCGGGAGATTTATCTGGTGGAGGTTTTCGGGCATAGGCTGGTGTATGTGACAGAAAAGGGGAGCTTTGAAGTGGTTTCCACTATGAAGCAAGCAAGGCAGGAACTGCGGGAGGAGTGGTTTGTCACCTGTCACAGGGGCGTACTGGTTAATCTTCTGTATGTGGATTTTGTGGGAAAGAACAGCCTCCTTCTGTCGGATGACAGACGGGATTTCCGCCGGGAGGTTCCCGTGAGCAGAAGGATGTACGGAGAAGTCAATCAGGCGTTTATCCGGTTTTACCGATGAAAGGGAAAAGAGTAGTGATGAGGTCAGAAATCATAATAATGGCTATCATACTGGCGGCAGTGGGGATTTGCGTACTTGTTGCCAAAGTTTTGATTCCACGGCAGATTATCAGGGAGATGGAAAAATATCAGAATGCTCTGGTGGGCAGGCAGTTTGAGGAAATCCAAAATGCCTACCGTGAGATGCGGGGATGGCGGCATGATTATAAGAACCACATGCAGGTGCTGAAAATATATGTGGAGAATCAGGAGTGGGAGCATGCCCTGGCGTATATTTCCCAGATGAATGAGGATTTGACCAGCGTGGATCATGTGGTGAAGACGGGGAATGTGATGGCGGATGCCATTGTGAATAGCAAGGTGGCCATGGTGAAGCGGAAGGGAATCCGGCTGGATGTGACGGCGAAGGTGCCGGAGCGGCTTCCCATATCTGATGTGGAGTTCTGCGTGATTTTTGGCAATCTGATGGACAACGCCATCGAGGCGTGCGAGAAGGTTGCGTCAAAGGAGAAGCGGTTTATTCGGATTTATATTGGACAATTTAAGAAGCAGTTTTATCTGTCTGTCACCAATGCAACGAATCAGACGAAGCGGACGGGGAGATATTATTCCCTGAAAGGGGAGGGGCACGGATTTGGCTTGTATCGCATTGACAAGATTGTGAAGGAGAAAAATGGATACCTGAATAGGAAGGACGAGCCGGGTGTGTTTGCCACGGAAATTATGCTGCCTTTTCTTCTTGACATGGGCAGGAGAGAACGGTAACGGTCATTACCTATTGCCATTTGTGTTATGAGGTTGACCGTTCGTGAAGAATGAACCAAAAAATATACAGATATGATACCCTCTACTGTGTTGGTGGAGGGTTTTTGGTTGTCCCATGGCATGGTGCCGTCATGGCTGACATAATTGAAAGGAGGTAATTTATGGAAAAGACAGTCACCTGGTCTGCATTTCGGGGATATGTGGAGTATATTTGGCGGGAAAAGAAGGTGCTTTTTCTTTATGGTGCATTGTTCTTCCCGGCGTTTATCGTGGCGAATTATTTGCAAATATATCTGCCGAAAATGATTATTATGGAACTGGAGGAAAAGCGTAGCATCGCCTATGTTGGAGTGAGCGTCTTGGCGCTCGTTCTTGCGCTGTGCCTAGCGATTTTGCTCAGGGAGCAAATGTCTTCCCGGTTGAAGTATGGCAATCGGCAGATTGCACGGAAACAGCAGCAGGATTACACCAATAAATTGCTGTACGTAGACTATGGCTGTCTAGAGGATCAGGAATTTCTTGCCATGAGGAATATGGCAAAGGAAAGTATTTTTGGGGGGTCGATTGGTGGACAGGGCCGGGCGCATCTGAAGGATTTTATGCCGGAGGTTGTGATGCTGGTTGCAGCGGCGGGAAATGTCATCCTATATCTGTATTATCTATCAAAAATATCTTTCCTGCTAATTTTGGTATTATTTTTCGTGGTGTTTTTGGGAACTTCCATTAATGTCAAGGTATTTCGGAAAAATGAGAAAAAGCATGGCCAGAGGTCGGCTAATACTTGGCAGAAATTGGATTATGTCACAAGAAAGACGGAAGACTTTTCCATGGCAAAGGATATTCGCCTGTATGATATGGCACCCTGGCTGACTGGGCTGATTGACGAGTATCTGGGAGAGAGGCTTTTGTTTAAGAAGAAAGAAATGATTTCCAGAGGGTTGGGAGATGGGGTGTATATGCTGACCGTAGGTGTTTTCATGGCATCGCTTCTGGGAATGCTTCTGCTTCGCTTCTGGGATGGCAATATCGAGGTGTCAGATGTGGTGTTTTATGCCAATATGGGTCCTGCGCTATATCATTTGCTGGATCGGGAAGTATCCAGCAGATGCTTCCATCTGTTTCAGATTATGACAGAATATCAGAGATTTCAGACGTTTATGAATTATGGTGAGGATACTGGCACCATGGATGTTCCGGTGCGGAAGGAGGCACCTTCTATTGTCTTAGAGCATGTAAGTTATTCTTATCCAGGGGCGGAGAAAGAGGTGCTGAAGGATATTAACTTGCAGGTGCGGGCGGGGGAGAAGGTCGCTATCGTGGGGGTAAATGGCGCAGGGAAGACCACGCTCATGAAGTTAATCTGCGGCTTGCTTCATCCTACTGGCGGAAGGATTCTGCTCAATGGAGCAGACATGGAGACCATGGAGGCGGAGGAGCGATATGCATGGTTTTCCTGCACCTTTCAGGATGTGCAGTTTCTTCCCGTCTCTATCCGGGAAAATATTTCTCAGGAAATGGAAGGTGTGGGATCTGTATCTGCTGAAAGGGATGAGAAAATATGGAATTGCCTGCATCTGGCAGGAATTAAAAAGGAAATCGAAGAGTTGCCTGAAAAGTTGGATACCCTGCTGGAGAAGAATATCAATGAGAATGCCATGGATTTTTCCGGAGGCCAGAGGCAGAAACTGATTCTTGCCAGGGCTTTGTACCGGGATGCGGGGACCTTGATTCTGGACGAGCCTACAGCTGCGCTGGATGCCTTGGCAGAAAATGAGATTTATGAGAAATATGCGGAGTTTGCAAGAGAGAAAACCTCCTTCTTCGTATCCCATCGCTTGTCCAGCACCAGATTTTGCGACAGGATACTGCTGTTAGATGGGGGGAATATCGCAGAGGAAGGGACTCATGACGAACTTTTGGCGGCGGGGGGCATCTATCGAAAGATGTTTGCCATGCAGAGCAAGTATTATCAGGGAGGTGACAAGGAATGACAGAAGAGAAGATTGGGTTAAAAGATGCCATAAAAATCAACCTGCGGGGGCTATTGCTGGTTTACTCTTTGGTGCCGGGAAATTTATTTATGACGGGATTGTTTATTGTGGTGGATGTGATTGTATCCTACTGGGATTATTTCTTTCTGGCAAAGTTTGTCAACGACGTGGTATTGGGAAGTTCCAGAGAAGTTTTGGTGTGGGATGTGATATTGGTGACCATAGGCCAGACACTCATCAGCCATCTGTATAATTTGCTGCATAAATTTTGGTATTATTCCGGTTCCAATTCTTGGGAATTGCCAAATGCCCATCTGAATGAGAAAATCATGTCCATGGATTATGAATATATGGAATCGGAGTCCATTCACAACAGGCGCCGGGATATTGACGCCATGGCGCGGCATAGCGGCGGGGGCGTGTGCAAACTGTTCTGGCTGGCTACGCCGGTTGTGGAGAAGATAATTCAGATGATGGTGGCATTAGGCTATACGGCATATCTTGTCAGCCGCAGTTTCGTGGCCTTTCCCGGGGAACCGGTGAAGGCGGCGGCTTTTGTGGGCGTTTTTTTCCTAGCCTTCGCAGTGCTTCTCACGATTAGCACGAAAAAGAATAAAGAGGCAGAGGAAAAAATGTATCGCTATGAGGAGGCCAATGTGCCGAATGACCGCCAATATGTGTTTTATACCACGGAATATATGGAAAAGGAGGAGTGTGGAAAGACAATTCGCATGTTTCACCAGCAGAATCTATTGTGCTTCCATTTTGAAAACCTCATGAAGGCAATCAACGGAAATGTTAATAAGATGGGCAAGGAAAACCAGAAAAGAAATGTGTGGGTGGGAGCGGTGGAGGCTTTCGTGTCGGGTCTGGTATACTTCCTCTTGGCCGTGATGGTATCCAAGGGGGCGATTCTGGTGGGCAGCATCTGCCTTTATGCCGGATGCATCACCAATTTCCTGCACCATTTCCGATGGTGCCTGGCGCAGTGTGTAGAACTTTATGCAAATACAAAATATGTGAAGATGTATCTGGACTTTCTGGATATCCCTAATAAGAAGTACGAGGGGACGCTGCCGGTGGAAAAGCGGGATGATGACCAGTTCACCATTGAATTCCGCCATGTGTCTTTCCGATATCCCGGCTCTGACAGGGATGTATTAAAGGACTTTTCTATCAAGTTCCATATTGGGGAGCGGCTGGCGGTGGTGGGGAAAAACGGTTCGGGAAAGACCACGTTTATCAAGTTGCTGTGCCGGCTGTATGACCCCACGGAGGGGGAGATCCTGCTGAATGGCATTGATATCCGAAAGTATGACTATCGAGAGTACCTATCCCTCTTTAGCGTGGTATTTCAAGATTTTAAGATTCCCGCCCTGCCTCTGGGGGAAAATGTAGCCGCATCCAGAGAGTATGACGCTGACAGAGTGCGTTCAGTACTGGAGAGGGTCGGGCTGGGAGAACTTCTCCGAAAGATGCCCCATGGGCTGGACACTCCCCTGTATACGGACTTTGATAAAAACGGCGTGGATATTTCCGGGGGCGAGGCTCAAAAAGTTGCCATCGCCAGAGCCCTCTACCATGATACGCCCTTCGTGATTCTGGATGAGCCTACGGCTGCGCTGGATCCGCTGGCAGAGTATGACATTTATTCCCATTTTGATGATTTGGTGGGGTCGAAGACGGCAGTATATATTTCCCACCGCCTATCCAGCTGCCAGTTCTGCAATGATATTCTGGTCATTGATGAGGGAAAGGCGGTGCAGAGGGGAAATCATGAGAAACTGGTGCAGGATCGGGAGGGATTGTATTATACGCTGTGGAATACCCAGGCACAGTATTATCAGACGGAAGGATAGAAAAGCAGATGAAGATGGCAAAAGTGTGAATGAAAACACCATTCACACAGGAAGAAACGCCCATAAAATGGGCTTGCTGCAAAGCAGCATTCTTCCCCATGTTTGTGCCAGCGAAGCTGGCATGATAGGAAGTATGCAAAGAGACGATAGGGGTCTGGTTCCATGATGTCATCAGAAGTGATTCTTGCAGGGGAATGCGCTGGCATTCCCCTTTTTTATGCGCTCTTCATTTCTAAATGGTTTTCCGAGACTTTACGCATTTTGATATTGTCCCCCATCTTTTGATTTGATATAATCAATGTATGAGAAAAATGCGTCAGTTATAGGAGACAAATGGGAGAGATGTTTTGCGAAGGCGTGTTTAGGGATAGGAGGCGTTAAATGGTATGGGGAATATTTCACAGATTAAGAAATTGGCAGAAAGAAATATTATTGAGATAGTGCTGGGCATCATGATGCTATTGGCGGTATTTGTGGTTTCCAGCTTGTGGCTTCTGGAAACATCCCAGAAAACTACGAAGAACTCTGTCTATGATGTGAGCACGCTGTATCTGGAAGAACTGACAAAGCAGAGGGTGAATCAGCTTCTGGGCAACTTGGACAGCCTGACCCAGCAGTTGCAGGTTACAGTGGATACCATGCGGAACGAGGATATGGCCAATGAAGAGGCGTTACAGAAATCTGTCAGGCAGATGAAGCGAATTAATGGTTTTGACTATTATGCCCTGTTGGATGAGAGCGGCACCCTTTATACAGAGAATGGCGCTGTTTCTGGCATAAAGGAGTTTCCGTTTTTAGATGGGAAAAGTCTGGAGCCGAAAGAGACTGCCATCACTTTTGGAAAGGGCTTGAATGAGGAGGATATGATTCTGGTATCCATGCCGGTATCCGGGCATGCATTAGAGGGGCGGAGGATTACTGCCGCCGTGGGAGGCGTCAACCCCGAGAAGATTTCAAAAAGTCTGTCCTTGGAAAGTGATGCCGGGAAGATATTCTGTGAGATTTTCAGGGGAGACGGCACCTTTGTTATGAAGACGAACCATGCCCATTTGAGAGCTAGGAGGGATTTGCTCTCTGCTATGGAGGAGAATGCGGATTTTACAGAGGATACTTCGCTGGAAGGGTGGAAGAGGAATCTAGAACAAGGCAAATCGGGTATTATCGCTTATTATCTGGAAGATATTCTCCATTATACATACTATGCTCCCGTGGAGGGAACGGATTGGTTTGTAAAAACCACAATCCACTATGATCTTGTAAGCGAGAAAGTGGATGTGGTCAGGTCTACTCTTTTTCGCAATAGCATGATTCAAATATTTGTAGTGATGCTGGTGCTTTTCGTGGTATTCATGGTATATCTGTCTATCCGTAAAAGAAATGAAAAATTGCAGCTGGCCACAATGCAGGCGCAGGAGAGCAGCAGGGCAAAGAGCGCATTTCTGTCGAATATGTCTCACGATATTAGAACGCCGATGAATGCTATTATCGGATTTACTACCTTGGCGATGAAATGTGGCGACAATATGGGGAAAATACAGGCATATCTGGCAAAAATATTGGCATCCAGCAATCACCTGCTAACACTAATCAATGATGTTCTGGAGATGAGCAGGATTGAGAGCGGAAAATTCTATCTGGAGGAGACGGAATGCAATCTCTCGGAAATACTCCATGACTTGAATACGATTATAATCGGTCAGGTTGAAGGGAAAC
>CASGVX010000108.1 GCA_949346185.1 uncultured Lachnospiraceae bacterium | reverse complement strand
CACATGGGGCATGGCTCCAGCGTCACATACATGCCACAGCCCTCCAGCCGCCAGTCGTCCAACTTCCGACTTGCCTTCTCAATCGCCAGAATCTCAGCATGGGCAAGGGTGCTCTTCCTCTTGTTCCTCTGGTTGTATCCCCTAGCGATAATCTTTCCCTCATGCACAATCACGCAGCCAATGGGAACTTCTCCGATTTCCCCAGCCTTTCTCGCCTGTTTGAGTGCCTCCATCATATACTTTTCGTGCATTGTCCCTTCTTCATTCATAATTCACCTGTTTTTTTCTTTATTTTTATAGTATACTTAATCATAGCGAAAGAATGAAAAGAAGTCAATGACCCCGCACAGACCAACCATGCGGCAGAAACGAGGCGAAACATGCAGTTTAATTATGAGACAGACAGATTGCGGCTGGAAATCCTGCCACGGGAGCAGGGCTGGGCAGTCTGCCAATTCTACGAGGATAATAAGATTTTTCTGGAACCCTTCGAGCCAAAGCGTCCGAAAAATTTCTACACCATGGAATTTCACAACGCCAATCTCGCCTGCGAGCACCGCGGATTTTTGAATCTTTCCCACATCCGCTACTGGCTCTTTTCCCGAAACGATGCAGCCAATCCCATCCCCATAGGATCCGTCTGCTTCAATAGCATCCAGCGAGGCGCTTTCCAAAAATGCGCAGTGGGATATAAATTAAGCCAGTCCTCCTGCCATCACGGCTATATGCTGGAAGCGCTTTCCTTTCTGACCCCCATCATCTTGGAGGAATTAAAACTCCACCGGATAGAAGCGTTCGTTCAGCCTGACAACGCCTCTTCCATTCGACTTCTGACAAGACTGGGCTTCCGGGAGGAAGGCCACCTCTCCTCCTATGCGGAAATCAATGGACAGTGGAAGGATCATCTGTTATTTTCCTACATTAACCCCATCGACCAGCACTGAAAGATAGGATTACTGGCTCTTTTGCCTACATCAGTTCCATCAGCCAATAGCCAAAAGCCCCCTGCTGCTTTCCAAACTCGCCAATAGACTGGAAAGAATGAAATCCAAATCGAAGGGCATTCTTCTGCTCCCTGTCACTGTATATGCCCGGAACGCCCAGCATATATTTCCCCATCCCCTTCTGGCAGAAAATTAAATGGCGGTAGCAGTAGTAGCCATGGAGCAGAAACCGATTGCCTGACAGCGACCAGTATTTCATGGGCAGGCAGCCGATATCCTGCAATTCCAGACGGACGCACTCAGAACCCTTTTCCTCCGGAAAGGGACGCATAGTAGGAAAACTTAGCAAAATCCTTTTCCCATAGTCCACATTCTGACGTTTAAAAGGGCAGACCCCGCAGATTGCCTGCATCTGTAATTGAGATGTCCCAGCCGCTTCCACGCTCCCTTCCCCGACTCCCCTTTCCTTTTTCTGCTCCTCGTCCTCTCTCTCCCCCTTCTCAGTCATGACCTCCCTGCTGCCGCCATTCACCCCTTCGCCCATCACGGCTGCATCCTTTTCCGGTCTTTCGTCCTTCTCCTGCTGTTGCTCCTCCCTGCCTTCCACAAGATCCTGCACATCACTCTTTCCGGCAGTTGGCATCGCCCCCTGTTCTTCCCCATCAGTTATTTCGGCCGTCTGAGAGAATCCCTCCGAATGCTCCCCCTTCTCCCCCGAAATATCTTCCACCCTGCTGGAATCTCCCCGGATGGTCATCTCTCCCCCTATTCCTTTCCCTTCTTCTGCTGAATGCTCGGAGACCGCCCTTTCCCCGCCCTGTTCCTCCGGCGACCAATTTCCCAGATAGATGCTGTCATTCTTCCAAGAAGTGGCAAAGTAATAGTCTCGGTTCAGATAAATCAACAGTCCATCCACTTCTTCTAAGGATAAATCCGCCCCAAACAATTTTCCCACCGCCGTGCTTCCCTTGAAATAGATCTCATTTCCACTCATTGACATCTCACCCATGGGAACGGAGCGAATGCCCCCTTCCAGCTGCCTGAACAGATATATCTGAGGATTCCTGCTCGCATGCCCATTGCGCAGCTGCACATGAATCCTGCAGTCCTCCCCCCGCTTCTCTATCTTGGCATATCCTACATTTGCCCCCTTTGCTCCCCCCTGATACTGATGTATGTATGATACAATTCTCTCATAATGATTCATGCTGCTTCTCCTCCTGATTGACTGCGGTCTACACGTTACTATCTATATTCCACCCATCCCTCAAAATAGAACCAGCTTTTCCAAAAATATGTCTAACATCGTCCTAGACTTTTAGGCAGAGCATGGTATAATACTGTATGGCATTGCAATGAATAGGAAACGATAAAGTTAAAAAAGTAGAAAGGAAGAAAAAACATGAGCGAAGAATGCAATCACGACTGCTCCAGCTGTTCTGCTGACTGCAGTAGCAGAAGTCCTGAGAGTTTTTTAGAAAAGCCCCATGAAAAGAGCAGCATTAAGAAAGTCATCGGCGTGGTGAGCGGCAAAGGCGGCGTGGGAAAATCCATGATTTCCTCCATGCTGGCCGTCAATTTCCAGCGAAAAGGCTACCGCACCGCCATATTGGATGCGGATATTACAGGTCCCTCCATCCCCAAGGCATTTGGCATCACCTCCAGAGCCACCGGAAACGAGAGCGGAATCGACCCTGTGGTGACAAAAACCGGCATCCAAACCATGTCGGTAAACCTTCTGCTGGAAGACACCTCAGACCCAGTCATCTGGCGGGGCCCAGTTATTGCCGGAACCGTGAAGCAATTCTGGCAGGATGTCATCTGGACGGATGTGGATTATATGTTTGTGGATATGCCGCCGGGAACCGGAGATGTGCCGCTAACCGTATTCCAGGCCATTCCCGTGGACGGCATTGTCATCGTCACCTCCCCTCAGGAATTGGTGTCCATGATCGTGGGAAAGGCCGTAAAGATGGCGCAGATGATGAATATTCCCATCCTAGGAATCATTGAGAATATGAGTTACGTGGAGTGCCCGGGATGCAAGGAGCATATCAACGTATTTGGCGAGAGCCACGTAGAGGAAGTAGCCGCCCAGTACGGACTGCCCATCCTAGGCAAGATTCCCATGACGCCAGCCATCTCAGCCGCCAGCGATGCGGGAGACGTGGAGAATCTGGACGACGGGAACTGGTTCGACCAAGCGGTGAAAGCTATTGAAGCCATAGGATGACAAGAATGCGAACCCCCCCGACCTATGCCATGACATAGGCCGGGGGGTTCAGCATTGCCAGCCAAATCCAAAAACTTAACTGGAAAGGAATATCATTTTCTGTCAGAAACCCATCATTGAAACTCCTCCGGGGCATAGCCGGAAATATCAATAATATACTTAAACTTCTTAGCCAGTGCCGGTACGAAGCGGAACAACTGATCCAGCGTAGTCCCCTCGTCCACCAGAATCACCACGAAATCCCCATAGTACTCCTCCATAATGGAGAACAGCCTAGTGATTGTTGGAAATAGAAGATCCGATGCCTCCTCAATCAGCAGGCAATTTCCCTTCAGCTGGCTGCGGAAACTAATCAAATCCATCATATTAATCTGTTTCGCATGAATCTTGGCAATCCTGCCCCGAGATAAATACCCCGTCTCCTTCATCACCCGCACAATCTGCTTTGACACTCCCACAATCCGCTCCGAACCATCCCCCATCAGTACAAAATGGGAGGGATCTAATTCTCCGGCAATCAACTTGAGCACATTTTTAAAGGATTGCTGCAAGGCTCTAGTGGTGGGCAAATCTTCATATGTTATCTCGGGCATCTCCATATACTCCGTCTCTACCACCGGAATGTCCAAAGCCTGATATCCCGCCAGCCCGGAAGTCTGCTCCTGAGATGGCTCTTGATCTGAATGTGCTTCCCTTGCCTTCTCCCTGACTAGCACCCCCTCCCTAGAAACAGATGCCTCCTCTTCCAACATTCCCTCTTCCTCTTCATGGGATATGGACGGCTCTTCCATCTCGTGGCATGAAGACGATTCTTCCGGTTCAGGATCCCTGATCTCCTCCTCCATAAGGTTTTTCAGGGTTTCCGTATCCCGTCTGGCCGTTTCTGCAATCTGCTCTTCCGTGAGGCCATCTTGGATTTCTTCCTCTTCCTCCTCCAGCATCTCCGTAAGCGCACGTTCTCTCATCTCCTTATCGCTAACGGCTTCTGGCATGGATTCCCCTGCTATTGTCTCCAAAGCTCCCTCTGGCTCTCCCTCTGCTTCTTCCATATCCGTCTGCAGAACTGCCTCTGGCAACTCCTCTGCCCCTTCCCGAATCAATGCTATCTCCTTCTGTTCCGCCCCTTGCGCTTCGATTAATTCTGCCCCTTCTGAAGCCAATCCCTGATTGCCCTGAACCGTCACTTCATCTTCAGGCTGAATTTCCTCTATATCCAGCGGAATATACCCCTTTCCAATATTTTTCTGCACGGCCTGCGTCATCCGGTCTACCACGCTGCTGGCAAAATTAGAGGTGTCATGAATCACAGTTACCGCCTTTTCCTTCAACTGTTCCCTGTGTTCCATCTCGTAGATGGCGGCGATTTCCTTTGCCAAATCCTGCGTAATCCCCATGCCCGACTGGGAATGGGGCACAAAACCAATCTTCACCTCGTCCTCGCCCCCTGATTTCCGAGGACTTTCCCCATTCCCCAAAACCACTGCCGACTCTGTTTTTCTAACGGGGGCGGACTTCGGCGTTGCCTGCAGGGCATCCTCTTGCTTGGAATCCTCCTTGGACGCTGTCTCTCCCTCCTTTTGAGGCATTTCCCTTCGAGTCTGTCTCTCCCTCTTCTGCGCATTCTCCCCTTGATTCAAATATTTCTCAGGCTCTGGCTGCCCCATCCGCTCCAGTTTCTCAGCCTTCACCAGCCGTTCCACCAATTCTGCGGCAGAGGGTTGCTCCTTCCCTTGCGAGCTGCCATTCTCTCCCTCCTCTTTTTTCCCTATTTTAAACAGCCCTGATAATTTATGGATTCCATCTTTTGCCTTCTGGGGCAAATCCATATCCCCTTCGCCAAAGATATCATCCTCATAATCGTCCACGAAATCATCTTCCGACAATGTCTCTTTCTTTGTATGTTCCTCCTCACCTGCGAACTTCTCTTCCTCGCGCTCTTCCTCATGTTCTCTCTCGACATGTCTCCCTTCCCTGTGCTCATCTTTCTTATGCGCCTTCTTTTCCCTGATAAATTCTTTCAAATCCGGCAGGGAGCCCGTGTCTTCCGGATTGGGTTCCTCTTTCTTCGGCACGGTAAAGTCCTTATCATCATAATAAAGCCCAGAGTCGCCCTCCTCTAAATGGTCAATGAGAATCCTAGCCCTCTCCACGATCTCTCCGGTACCAAACCACAGAATGATATCCTCGCACTCCTCCTTGCACTCTTCCCTCCTGCCGGCACGATGATATAATTTCGCCAATTCGTAAGCCCACTCCTCTATATACTCTTCCTGCTTGAGTTCCTGCAAAATATCTATCAACTTGTCCATGGAAGCCCCCGATGCCTTGTCAAGGCGATATCTCAGAATCAAGGCATCCCGGGCATTGGGATTCATTCTCACAAATTCCTGATAATACGCCTCCGCATCATTCAGCGCATTCGTCCTGATGGACAGATAGATCAGGCGATACAGAACTCGCTTTGTACGAGAGCGTCGATAAATGCGCAGATAGGTAGCCTTTGCCGCATCATACTGCTCCGTCTTGGTATAAACTTCCGCAAACACCTTCAAGTCGCTGAGTGCCCGCACCTGACGCATATCTATGGTCTGTATCACCGCCAACGCCTTTTTATATTTTCTCTCATCCACCAAATGGTGTACCTGCGCAATCCTGATTGCTAATTCATACTGTCTCATGCCAGCCTCCCCATCTATCTATAATAACTGCTATATAATTCTTCTCTTCTATCTTTCGCCGTAGCAAACTTCTCTCTTAGCCGCCACGCCCGATCCTCCAATTCGCAGATCAGGACCCCCTCCCTGCCGGAAATCTGTCCCAATATATTCCCGATGCAATCCACTGCCATGCTGTCCCCGGAATAAAAGTCCCCATCCCGTTGCCCTACGCAATTAACGCCCACCACATAGGACTGGGTTTCAATCGCCCTGGCTCGGAGAAGGGTCTGCCAATGGGCGCTGCGTATGGCCGGCCAATTCGCAATCACCAGCATCACATCTGCCTCCCTTGCCGCAATGTGAAATATTTCGGGAAAACGCAGATCATAACAGATAAACATTGCCACCTGCCTCCCTAGATAAGGAAATGTAACCACTTGCTCCCCCGGTCGATAGTTCTCATGTTCCCTTCCATAGGAAAAAGGATGCAGTTTCGCATACTCTCCCACCTCTTCTCCCCGGGCACTGATAAGCGTAAATAAATTCCTTCCCTTCTTCTCCCCGGGAGACGGCAGAGCCGCCCAGCCATAGGCAATGCCGATGCCATAGGCCTGCGCCATCCTCATGACTTCCCCCTTGGTGGCAGAACATGCCGCCTCCTCCCCCACCTTGTCCAAATTCACGGAAAAGCCGGTGAAAGCCATCTCTGGAAATACAATCAAATCACATTTTCCTCTAGCCGCTTCCGCCACCATTTTCTCCGCCTTCTTCAGCGAAGCCGCCTGATTCTCCCAGACCATATCCAGCTGTCCCAGAGCTACTCGCATAACAGTCCTCCCTTATCTCCAATAAAACAGTCTTGCTCTCCATGCTGCCAGTCACGATAATTCTTTCATTTATATAGAAACAGCCACTTTTTACAGCAGCTTCAAATATTATTATACTGGTATTCCCTTCATAATACAATAGACAACGCTCGCAAAAAACGTCATTGATTTTTTAAATGAGCATGTTATAATTTCTATAGTCAGGCATTTTGCCAATTTATGGAGCAAACTAAAAATCTTACGCTGCGCACTGCCAGCGCGCATATCTAGCGACATGACATAGCAGTGCAGAAAAGAGGTATGTATGAAAATTCAATCAGTATTTGACGATTCCTTCGCCACTTATGGACAAGTGCTGGAAGGATATGATTTCACAGAACTGCTGGACACGCTGGCGGCCAATTCGGAGAAGCCGGAGGATAGCGTAATCTACGTTCCCTCTGTAGATGTCTTGGAATCCACAGCCGTATATCAGCAGCTGCGGGATAATGAATATGGGGGAATGCCCATTCAGATTGGCTACTGCAACGGCACGAACACGAAGCTCAACTGCTATGAATAC
>CASGVX010000107.1 GCA_949346185.1 uncultured Lachnospiraceae bacterium | reverse complement strand
ACGGCGGTTATGATTCTGCTATTTTTATGAATAGGCAGGGGAAGATTGCAGAGGGACCAGGCTCGTGCATTTTTATCGTGCGGGATGGGGTGCTGGTTACCCCTCCGATTACAGCTTCTATATTGGAGAGCATCACCAGAGATACAATACTTACTCTGGTCAAAGAAGTCCTTCATTTACCGATAGAAATTCGTGATATTGATAGGACGGAACTGTACATTTGCGATGAAGCGTTCTTGTGTGGCTCGGCGGCAGAGGTGACGCCTATCCTAGTGATAGATGCGTATCTGGTTGGAGACGGAACAGTGGGGGGAATTACGAGAAAGATTCATCAGACATATCTAGATGCTGCTTTAGGGCGTATAGGAATTGGCGATGGATGGCTGACACCGGTTTACGGATAAAAGATGCATACGGCATTCGTTATGCAGATTCGTGCTTGTGCCAAGTGACCTCTTTTGTTTTGATCCTGAGGGCTGAGTGGGAATGGAGGACAATTATGGAACATATGTATATTACCAAAGATCCCCGTCTGGCTGAAATTTGTGACAGAATAGGAATAGAGCGGGTATGGATTGATTTGGAGTGGAAAGGAAAAGAACTTCGGCAGAAAAATATGGATTCGGTCAAGTCTAAACATAAAATTGAAGACATTCTCCAAGTAAAAAAGGTGTTAAAAAATGCAAAATTGCAGGTTCGGATAAATCCTATGGATGACGATTCGGAAATGGAAATCCGAAGAGCGATAGATGCGGGAGCGGATATGCTTATGGTTCCTATGTTAAAAAGTGAGAGTCAGGCGGAAGCCTTTAGTGAAATCGTGGAAGGGAGAGTTCCGACAATATTGCTATTGGAGACAAAAGAAGCCCAGAGGGAAGCGGAGGCTTTGGTAAAGGGGGGGTATTTTGATGAGGTTCATGTGGGGTTAAATGACCTATCTTTAGCCTATGGCTATTCATTTATGTTTCAAGTATTAGCCGATGGCACGGTTGATAGATTGGTGGATGTGTTTAGCAAATATCAGATACCTTACGGTTTTGGAGGAGTGGCAAAGATTGGACAAGGGGCTCTGCCGGCTGAGATGGTGCTAGGGGAACACGGAAGATTAGGGTCTGAGCGCGTCATATTATCTAGGAGTTTTTTTTCTATGGAAAAAGAAATGGATTATGACATGGCAGAGCGGATTCTTCAAGAAGAATTTGAAAAGATTCGCAGTGCAGAGTTGGAGATTGGTGCATGGAACGGGGAGAAATATGAGGAAAACCGGAAAAAAGTTGAAGAGGTTACGATGGATATTGTAAAAGCGCAATCGTGATTTTGCAAATGTGCATGTAGCCCGAAAAGAGATAGAATGGAGAGATCTATGGAGTACGATGATTTGCTGAAACTGGAAAAGGAATACGGGGAAAGCTTTTATCTTTCAGACCGCGGGTTGTTCAGGAAGAATCTAATAGAAATGAGAGATGCCTTTAGAAAATATTATGAAAAAACAAATATCGCATATTCCTTTAAGACGAATTATATGCCTGCAATCTGCGAGATCGTCCGGGAAGAGGCAGCCTATGCAGAGGTGGTCTCAGAAATGGAATATGAACTGGCGAAAAGAATTGGATTTCCGGATAATGAGATATATTATAATGGTCCGTACAAAAAGAAGCATTTTGTGTTGGACATGCTGAAGCATGGCGTGAGGATTAATATAGATAACTGGCAGGAATATGAAATGGTATTAGAGGGGGCAAAAGTATGTCCGGTTCAGATTGGCATTCGCTGTAATTTTGATATAGGAAATGGAAAGATCTCTCGTTTTGGCTTTGATGTGGATGGAAAAGAATTTTATCAGGTGCTAGAGGGGATTAAGGGGCAGGAAAATATTTCCCTGATTGGCCTGCAATGCCACTTTCCAGACAGAGACTTGAACCTGTATGCAAATCGAGTAAAGGGCATGAAGCGGGTGATGGATGTTCTGGGAGATGTAGAACTTGGCTATATCAGTTTTGGGGGAGGATATTTCGGCAAGTTGCCAGAGGGATTTCAGAAATCCTTTTCTGTACCTGTACCTACCTATGTGGATTATGCAAAGGTGGTTGCGGGAGAGATGGGGGAATATTTTGCACAGAGGAATATTCAGCCAGAACTTCTGATTGAGCCTGGGAGCGCTATCGTGGCGGATACCATGGATTTTGTGTCAAAGGTAATTGCGGTAAAAGAGGTGAGGGGACGGGCGATTGCTGCTTTGTCGGGCAGTTGTTATAATATTAATCCATCTGCCAAGGGAATGAATCGGCCAATTACTGTTTTGCATTGCCCGGATAGGGAAGGTGATGTGAGGGACTGGGATATGGCAGGATACACTTGCATAGAGGATGATATCATGCATCATGGCTATCGGGGGGCATTATGTGTTGGTGATTACGTGGTATTTCATAATGTGGGGTCTTATGGCTTGGTATTTAAGCCGCCCTTTATTCTTCCCAATGTACCAGTGTTAGATATTTCAAAGGAACAGGTGGAGGTGTTGAGGCGTGAAGAAGAATTTCAGGATATATTCGGGGCATTCTTCTAGTGTACTGTAATATGCCAGCAAAAACAAAAATACTTTGACAAAGACGGTGCTTTAGATCAGGTATATTTTGCAGGGGGAAGAATGTATGTTCGATTGATCGGGCGATACATATAGCGTAAATATATATGAGAGTGTGATTTGAAGATTGGGGGGATTTCATGAATAGAAAATCAAACTTTGAACTACTCCGAATTGTGGCAATGTGCATGATTATCTGCAGCCATTACTGCATACATAATGGAGTCGATGTTTCTATGCCTTCCTTTGGATGGCTGAAAATGTTTTTTACTTGGGGGATTATGGGCAACTTAGGTGTGGATATATTTTTCATTCTGTCGGGATATTTTTTATGGACGCAGCAGAAGCCATTTTCAAGGGAAAAGGCAATAAAATTGCTATTGGAGGTTTTCTTTTATTCCGTTGTGATTTATGCGGCTTTGGTGTTCAGTGGAGTTGAGGTATTTTCAGTAAAAAAAATGATATTGTCCTTGTTCCCGACTTTGTTGATGCAGTATTCTTTTTTTACGGTATATGTCGTGATTTATATGTTATCACCTTGGCTTGTTAATACAGAAAATAGGTGGGGGGGGGGGAGAACTAAAAAGTATACTCACTATTCTGTTAGCAGTTTTTTCTGTGATACCGACAATACTTCCTGCGGGATTTATTGACTCCTATTTTATGGATGGGATCTTGTTATTTTTTGTTGGTGGATTTCTTAGGGAATACAGGGAAAAACTATGGAATAAATTCTCTTCTCTGGCTTTGGCAGGGATGGCGATGGCTCTATGGGCTGGTGCAGGGGTATTTACGCTGGTATTATCAGAGAAAATATCCATTTATTCATATAATTTCTTATATGAAAGAAATTCTCCGGTGACAATTTTGGTGGCGGCATTGTTATTTGTAGCGTTTGGACAGTGGGAAATGAAGTCACATGCTTTGGTAAATGTAATGGCTAAACATGTTTTTGCTGTGTTTTTGATACACGATAATCTGTTCTTTTCCCCTATTATGTGGCATACATGGTTTGACAATATTCATTTGAGGAATAGTGCTGTTATTGTCTTGCACATGTTATTTGCGGTGGGCATTATTTTTGCTGCCTGTGTTTTGACAGATATGCTGAGAGAATATATGATAGAAAATGTTTTGATTGGAAGATGGCGTGAAGCATTTCGGAATTTGTTCAAGAGTAGGAGAAATGATGAGTAAATTGCTTGACAAGGTAAAATTAGCCTTTGACACTGGCTTTTTTCACATAATGATCTGTAATGTGGTAAATAATGGTTTTGCCTTTATTGCCGGGGTATTATTGCTTCGCATTGTCCCTAAGAGCCAATATGGGATATATGCCTATGCAAACAATATATTATCGTATTTTTTGCTTTTTTCTGGTTTTGGCATGACATCCGCAGTATTTCAGGTGTGTTGCGAATGCAGAGACAAAGAAGAGCAAGCAAAGAGCATCTTTGGATATGGATTTCGGTGCGGATATGGGGTGAATGTTTTGCTTGGCTTGGCTATATTGGGATATGGCGTTATGTCAGGCGGTTCGATTGAAGGAACTGGCATATATTTGGTATGCATGAGTTTTTTGCCGGTAGTGAATATCACATTAGAGTATATTACGATTTACTTTAGGAGTAGGCTGGATAATAAAAGATATGCCTATATTTTGATGATCAACTCTGCTCTGGTATGCGTGTTCTCTATTTCGGGCGCAGTATTGTTTGGGGTTTACGGAATAATATTATCCAATTATTTGACACCGATATTATGTTTTTTCATTGCAAAATTTTTTTTGAAGTATCATGTTGTACTGCGAGGAAAGCAGCTTGCCAGAAAGATAAAGGCGGATTTGTGGAAAATGGCAATTACCGCTATGGGTTCCAATGCGATTTCTAGCCTGATGTACCTGATAGATATTTCTATGGTTGGAATGTTTATGAAAGATGAAAAGGCGGTGGCGTCTTATAAGATTGCCACTACGATACCGACTGCGCTGAATTTTGTTTCTGTGGCGGTTATTACATATGTGTATCCGTATTTTGCCAGCCATATTGATGATATCAAATGGACGAAAAGGATGGCAAAGAAGTTGATTTTGGCAGCGTGTGCACTATTCGGTGTGGTTTCTTTTGGCTTGTTTGCGCTGGCAGACATAATTGTGCCAGTTATTTTTGGCGTACAATATCAGGACGCAGTGCCCGTATTCCGCATTCTGTCTGTTAGTTTGTTTTTTCAATCCACTTTCCGGAGTGTTTTTGGCAATTTGCTAGTAACACAGAGGAAACTGACGTTTAATTTAGTGGAAAGCATTTTGACAGGAATCGTGAATATTGTGGGGGATTATATTTTAATCCGTCGATACGAAGCGGTAGGCGTTGCTTGGGCAACGCTGGTTGTGATGACTTTTTCCGGCCTGCTTTCCGTAATCTATTATTTATATACATTGTGGAGAAAAGAAAAAATACAGCAAGAGACATTATAGGAAACAAATGGGGCAAATCTGGAGACAATTTGGAAATTATTTTGAGAAATCAATAAAGTGTGATACAATGATAAGCGACCGAGAACAAGCTCCCCGGGGAGCAACCAGTTTATAGGCGAAAACTTATGGTATATTAGAACGGCATTCTGCATTTGCAGAACAGGCAAATCTGATATGCACAGAGATTGGAGTTGGAGATATGATGAATTTATACGTAATCAGCGGCGTGACCGGAATGACGGGAAATGAGCTGGCTCGCCAGATTGTGAAGGATGGGCATACGGTGCTGGGCTTTGATAATTTTTTTGCCTCCTCTATTCAGACGGTAGAGGATCTGCTGGGGAAGGAAGCCTTTTGTTTCTATGAGTATGATTTGAACTGCCAGGAGCAGATGGAGAGGTTAAGGGAGGAAGTCCTTTCTAGAAAGGATGACTTTCAGCAGCTGATTTATATAAATTGCGCTGCCGTGGTTCACACGGAGCATTTCTATCATGTGAATAGCACGTTCGAGACGAATGTTTTGGGCATGAAGAAGTTTCTGGATCAGGCGATTTCTCTGAAAGCAGATATCTATATCAACTGTTCCACCTCGGAAGTATATTCCATGAATTCATGGAATGAGGATGGGGGCGTGGCAGAGGAGGATTTCATTGTGCTGGCCAATGCCGAGCATAGCCAGCGGACAAGTTATGCCACAGGAAAATTAATGACGGAGTTCTTTATGAAGGATGCGGTACTGGAGAAGAAAATCAAGGGATGTTCTATCCGCTTTGCCAATGTATATAGCAAGAATGAACGGTATCCCAAGCATATCATTCCCCATATTCTCATCCAGCTGAAGGAGAAGGGGAAGGTGGAACTGCTGGAGAATTCCAAGGTGAATTGCCGTACCTTTCTCCATAACGAGGACAGTTGCTCTGCGGTGCTGGCGCTATGCAAATCTGAGGAGGCGCTGGATGGCTCTGTGTATAATGTTGCCACGGACGAGGAAATATCTATTGTGAACTTGGTAAAGCTCTGCGGGGAAAAGATGGGGCTGGACAATCCGGAAATTATCTTTCAGGGGTATCGTGCCTCTGATCCGGAAAGGCGTCTGCTGAGCACGAAGAAACTTCGGGACAGAACGGACTGGGCTCCCAAGATTGATTTGAATCAGGGCATTGAAATGTGCGTAAAGGAAATGGGATGCGGAAGGCATGATTAATGGCTGCCTGCAATGGGGACGCCCCTTGGCGCGGCTGAATAAATGAAAGGGTGAGGTGCAATAGATGAAAACATTGGAACAAAAACTGAATCTCTTGCGGAAGGAGGGGGATTCTCGGAAAATTAAGATTATGATTATGGGCTTGGGAAGCGTGGGGATGTATTTGCTGGATTATCTGATGTCCAGTGGAGATCCTGATATTGAAATCTGCGTTGCGGGGAGAAATGAGGAGAAGATGCGCTCAGATGTAAACATTATTCGCGTGGCGTCCCTGATTCGCAGGCAAAACCGCACGGAAATAAAAGTGGCGGGCAATGTGGATTTTGACCAAGTGTCGTCTATTGCGGATTGCCTGAGGGAATTTCAGCCGGATATTCTGGTGAATAGCAGCCGGGTTTATTCCGGGCTGAAATATGGCAGCATTTCGTGGAACAATATCCGTGCCTATGGGATATGGGCGCCCTTGGCGATTAAATATATTAAGAATATGATGGAGGCGTATGAGGACGTGGGCAGCGATGCCGTTGTCATCAATACGTCCTATTCGGATGCGGTGATTCCCTGGCTGAAATCTGCCGGGAAAGCGTACCCTGATTTTGGGAGCGGCAATATAAACCATCTCATTCCAAGGATTCGGTTTTCTGTGGCGAGGCAATTTGATATTGAGGATTACTGGAATATTGATATTACCTTTGCCACCAGCCATTTCCACGACGTGGTAATCAGCAAGGAGGGGCAGACGGAAGGGGTGGAACAGTTGATTTCCATTTCCTATCAGGGCAAGAAGCTGGAGGCAGATATGGAGAAGGTCTTTTCTGAGTGCAAGATTCCCATGCCTGTGGATGGGAAGAGGAACATGATGAATGCTTCCAGTAACTTTGAGATTATTCAGGGAATCTTGTCTGTGGCAAGGGGAAGGGAGACGGCCAACATTTGAGCAGTGTGCCCTGTGTGCTGTACCAAATGCAT
>CASGVX010000106.1 GCA_949346185.1 uncultured Lachnospiraceae bacterium | reverse complement strand
ACCGAAAAATCATTCTCAAGAAATTATACAAATGCACCCGTATGCTGGCATCTGATAAATGCAAGTTCTTCCTCCCTTAACTGCCCTGGATGCTGGCTCGAATCACTCCCCGGCGTCAACCCCGGTGCAGGACAAACTGCTACCACGTAGCCAATTAAATATTCCCTTCCCCGATTTCATCGCCCTCCCCATATCTTTCTGTTCCTTTTTCCCGCCATCCTTTTCGGCCTCGCCCCTGCCCTCCTTGGCATTTTTCTGATGCTGTGCGATTTTCCGGCTTGTCCCATTCTCATTTCGGAACTCTACCGCAAGAACGCTACCTGCAATTAACGCCATACCACATACAACAGCAATGATAAATTTCTTATTTTTCAAATGCTTTTCCACTCCACTATTCACTCGTTGATTTTTTATCCTTCAGTATATTCACTTCTTTATGGGAAAAGTGATCCAAATGACCCAAATCCCTGAAATTGCCTTGAGGCAAATGGATGTCTCCCGAAGTCTTTTCCCTCTTTGCAGAACGCAGAAAATAGAATACCGTACCGCATCCCAAAAGCAGAGAAAGTATCAGCTGCGGCAGAGACTGGAAGATAAAGCCATCCAGAGAGGGCGTAATGACCAACCCCCGGGTCACATCATCGCAAAAACCGTCTATCGCCTGATAATACTTCCCACTTTCCACTTTTCCCTCCACCGCATTCGACATATTTTCCATTCGATCCCGGGTGAGAAAATCTTGGATCTTTCCGTGGCAGACCACTTGGCATACGCCATCCTGATCCTTGACGCTTATGAATAAGATTACTAGATTTTCCTCGGAACCAGCCTTATCCAGCTGATTTTTCAAATAATCCTGATAATCATCCGACTTGCCCAGTTTGTCCGTGGTAATGACAAAAACAGAGGTGTCATGCTGCTGCAATATCAAGTCGCAATCAGATTCTATCCGGGAAGCTTCCTCCCTGCTGAGAAGTCCGGCGCTGTCAGAAATCATCGTCTTAGCAGCCCCAATCTTTGCATTGGCCAAGAACATGCACGCCGCTACAAAAACGCAAGCCATAATTCGCCTTCCCATTCTTCCAGTCCCATGCCTTCCCATCCCAAAGACACTTGCGCAATACATCTGATTCATAATAAAGGTCCTCCTAACAATAGGGTAATAATCCGAAACAGCAGAAATACAGCAAGGGAAATGAGCCCTGCGCCAGTTGCAACCTTAATCCAAGACACGGGCGGATCAGAAGCTATTTTTCCCGTCTGCCCATTCATGGCAAAAATATATTCCTCATCCCGGCCATGGTGCATCACCAGCCAGACTGGAAGCAGAACATACTTGGCAGCACTCTTTCCAATCTCATATTTCTTTTCATCAATAGCCGCCTCCTCGTATCCATCAATGGAATGCAAAAGATATTCTTCCACGTACTTTTCCGCTTTCTTTTGCGCCGACAGAAAAACCTCCTCCGGCGATTTCACATTTTTCTCTGAGAAGCATCTGCTCAAATGAACGGAAGAAAAGGATTGGGATTGCTCGAAATCATAAGGACACATTTTTTCTAACAGACAATCGCTCACATTGCCCGAATTGCTTACGAGCACCTCCCGAAAGGACAAATCATTTTTGCGATACAAATCATAGTGGGAAATCTCCTCCCGCTCATCCTCCGGCGTGACTAGCTTCTTCCGGCGCAGAGCATCCACCATAACCTCTCCCTGTGCCCGCAAATCATAACACATCACTGGGAAATAAATCCCTGTCACCTTCCCCACTTCCTGCCCTTTCGGAAAATCATGGGGCGAGAAGGGCAATTTCCTCCGCCATTTCCTGAATGCCTTTGCCGCCTCCTTCTCCGATATTCTAAAAGGAACGACCTGAGCAGGCGCGTCCTCCCCCGACAGCCGTTCCCCCAGCGTCATCTGATTGCCGCAAAATGGGCAATCTGATACAGCAGAACGATTGTCAGTGACAACGGCAGAACCACACTGCCTGCACAGATACTGCCTGGCTTCGCCGTCATGATAGACATTGCTCTCATCCTGACAGGCATAACTCTCAAACTCAGCCTCATAGTCTTCCACCACTTCCTCCTGCTTGCAACTCAGGCAACGCAATTTTCCCAGTGAAGCATCAAATGTCATATAGCCTCCGCAATTGGAGCATTTATAGGAATCCAGCATAGAAGCCCTCCTTCTATTCATTAAATTGCATCTATTATTCGCAGCCATAAAGGCAGCTGCATTCATTGTACATGAAATAAATTTATTTGTAAATAATTCTTGTCTGAAACCATCATGCTGTGGCACTGCTTCCTATCCATCAAAAAAGAAGCAAAATTCATTCCCATATTCAGAATAAACTTTACTTCTTCTCAGGTTCAAAAATAATTTCATCCTTGTAGACCAATCCGAACTTTTCTCTCGCCACCTCTTCGGCATACTCGTCCGTCTTTACATAATCTCGAAACTTCTCCAAGTTCTTCTGATCCTCCGCCAGTTTCTTCTTCTGCCGCTGCAGTTCCTTCAACTGGCTGGAATACTCTTTACCCTCGGACTTCAGCACGCTCTGGCGATACCCCAGTACCCCGCACAGCGTAATTGTAAGAACGATGACACCAAAAATGGTAGCCCGGCTTAGCCGCTTTCGCCGCCTATGCAAATTCCTCACCAACCTTCCCCGATTTTTTGCAATATATGGTATCCATCACGTTCTCAAACACTATATATTGTACCAAAAAACGCTTTCTTCCAATCCCTCCCTAATCCTAATAAAATAAGACTTTCCGCACATTTCATCTAGTTATTTTACTATATACTATTTTCATTATTTTTGCAACTAGATTTTCCTTTTATCCTGCATCTTTTTTCTTCTTTTTCTCACATCTTTTCCCACACTTTTTTCCGATTTTTCATCTAATTTCCCATCCTCTTGGCCCTGCCCTTCCCTTTTCTCCATTCCGGCAGAATATATTTTCTTCACCCCCCTCTTCATCCCCTCCGTACATTTCCTTATGCCTCGCCCCAGAAATCCAGCGACCTTCCTCTTGGGCCTGCTCAGATACCGGTCTCCCAGCTGCCGCACAGGCTTGCTAATCCCCCACTCGTACAATGCCCCTCCCAAAAAAACCGCCAAAGCACCATACCAGCGAATTTCTCCATTATTATATATGAAGAACATGCCATACGCTGGAACAGATGCTGCCACCCAGAAAAGAACATCTTCCAGCGCTACCACAATCCCATGATGGGGAATCATCCAACGCAAAAAACGGCAGACATCATATGCACCCATCAGGGCCATCCCAAGCAATGACGTCATCAGCAGGAATCGCACCTGCCCGATGATAATTTCACTCACTGAAACATCCTCCCCAAAAAGGAACCTGCTTTTTTCTGTACCTCTTCTCTATCTGAGTAGGCAAAGCTGTCAATTCTGCCATCCACATCCACTTCCCCCTTCTCCAAGGATAGTCTGCTGACATGGAGCTCATCACCACGGATCAGCAAAATCCCCTGCTCCGTCTCCAAATATACCTCCTTGGCATCAAAAGACAGCACATCCCGCACGCCGGACAGAGCCGCCGTCTTCCTTGCATTCAGATATACTTTGTGTACACCGGTTTTTCTTTTCTCCTCATATACTTCCATAAAAAAACTTCCTCCTATATTATTGCGCTTGCCAGTACAGCAGTTACAGTTACTATTCGCAGACAAGAAACTCGCAGTTTCTCGCAAGCAAGCTTGACGAAACGGTACATTTTCTTCTCTATGGCTGTGAATAGTAACCTAATATAATATATGAGAAAGTTTTTGTTATTATAACACTTTATATAATTCTTTTGCCTCTTCTTTATTATAGGTCTCCTGGACGCTAAGCACCTCCACTTTCACCAGCTTGTCCCCAAAAGAAATCTCAATCACATCACCCACTTTCACATTGAGAGATGCCTTCGCCACCTTTCCATTCACAGTAATTCTTCCTGCATCGCATGCCTCATTTGCCACCGGCCGGCGCTTAATCAGCCGGGATACCTTCAAATATTTATCTAGCCTCATATCAATCCCCATACCTTTCTATAAAACTGCAGCATTGAACCGTTCCCATTCCCCGGCAACCATTCTATTGCTTTGAATGGAACGGAAGTTCCGGCCATGAATAGGAATAGCCAAAAAGAGGTTGTCCCTAGCCTACTGGGACAACCTCAAAATTCTGATGTGATAACTCTTAGTTTACAGCATCCTTTAAAGCCTTGCCAGCCTTAAACTTAGGAGCCTTGGAAGCCTTAATCTGCATCTTGTCCCCTGTCAGAGGATTCCTTCCCTCTCTCGCTGCTCTCTCAATCACTTCAAAAGTACCAAAACCAACTAACTGGATCTTCTCACCTTTTTTTAATTCATTTGTAACAACATCGATAAATGCCTTTAATGCCTTCTCGGAATCTTTCTTGGAAAGTTCTGCATTCTCAGCAATCGCTGCGACCAACTCTGTCTTGTTCATGGATAAATCCTCCTCAATTTATATTTCCGTAAAATGTTACATGTCTATTTATACCCTCATTTCGGGCATTTGTCAAGGTTTTTCGGTAATTCTTTACATTTTTATGTACAATTATAATTATTTCGCAATAGCATCTACATATTTTTCTCGTTCCCCCATAATTTCCTGATATTTTTCTGTCAATCCGGCATCTTTTCCCTCTCTCAGGGGCTCCACCACCTCCTCCAATTTCTCGTCCAGAGAAGTAAGACCAAGATTCGCCACCAAGCCTTTCAGGGTATGCGCACAATCAAATGCTTCTTGTATCTGATGATTTTCCAAAGCAATCTTCAGCCTTTCAAAATTATCATCATAAAGCACCTGCTCCAAGCATTCCAAATAAAAGCCATCATCATCCAAAAAACGCTCCATAGCATCATCTACATCGCTCCCCAATTCCCTCAGCATCTCTATTCTGCCATCCATTTCTCCACCATTCATCCCTTCTCTAAAAGCCGCCCATCAGACAAAAACCTCTTTGCCTTGATTATAGCAAAGAGGTTTTTTCTGTCAACAGGTTTTTATCCTTTTCTCACAATCGACTGGGAACAGTAACAGCTGATTATCTTGGAATATGATTGTCTGACGGCAGGCATACATGATCCCTGCAAACATAGTATGTGGTCTTTCCATTTAACCGCCCATATTCCGGCGTTTCCTGCTCTAAGATCCGTACCTGGGCAAGGAGGGGCATATTTCTCAGAATCCCTCCAACGCAGTCTCCCTCCCCCAGCACCACAGTAATTCTCTGATCTGGCGCCATCCATAAAAGAACCGCCGACAAAAAAAGACAATGCCCTGACGGATATTCCTTTGCCTCGCCTGACATCCACTGCAACTGTCTTTCTGCCCTCTGGACATCCTCATCCTTCCCAGTAATCTTAGCAAGCCTGACTAAGCAATATGCCATCACGGAGTTTCCACTGGGCATTGCCCCGTCATAGGTTTCCTTCGGCCTTGTTATCAAGTCTCCATTCCGAGAACCATAGAGAAAATACCCTCCCCTTTCATCTGCAAACTGCTCCTGCGCCTCCTGGCATATCTCCATCGCCCGGCGTAGATAGGATTCCCTTGCAGTCACATCGTATAGGAAGAGAAACGCCGCCGCACCATAAGCGTACTCCTCCAGAAAACCATTTACAAACGCCTTCCCATTGCGGCATCCTACAAATATCTGCGTCCCCTCGGTCAAATGATTTTCAATGAATTGCATCGCATTTTCCGCTGCCATAAGATACTGATCGTTTCCACTGACGCGATACAGCATCGCCATCCCACAAACCGCCAAGGCATTCCAAGAAGTTAGTATCTTGTCATCCAAATGAAGATGTTCCCGTTCTCTGCGGTACAGATACAGTTTTTCCCTCTCCTCTTCAAAATCATCTGCGATATCATTTCCATTCAAAAGGTTGGGAATATTTTTTCCATGAAAATTCCCCTCAGGGCTCACATCATAATACTTGCAGAATGCCCCGCCTCTCTCTTCTCCTAATACGGAGCAAATATCCTCCTCCTTCCACAGATAGAATTTCCCCTCCTCCCCGTCACTGTCTGCATCCTGCGCCGAAAAGAATCCGCCCTCTCCATCAGACATTTCCCGCAACAGATACTGAGCTGTTTCTTCCGCCGTATGGAGATACGCCTTCTTTCCCGTCACATGATAAGCCACGCTATAGGCCATCATCAGCAAGGCATTGTCATACAGCATCTTTTCAAAATGAGGAGCAAGAAAAAAACGATCCGTGGAATATCGGGAGAATCCAAAGCCAATCTGGTCGAAAATCCCACCTCGCCGCATGCCATCCAAGGTTTTTTCCACCATGCCAAGAATAGTATCCTTGGCACTCTCATGCTCTTGCAGTTTCCAATAAATCATTAGAAACAGGAGATTATGGGCAGAAGGAAATTTCGGAGCCGAACCGAACCCTCCCCAATCCGGGTCAAAAGATTCTTGAAGCGCCTCCTTCGCTTGCTGCGTGAGTTCTGGGAGAAGCTGGCTTTTCCCAGCCTCCCATGGTGATTGCGTCCTGTTCAATGAGGAACAGATTTCATCTGCGGTAGAATATAGGGATTCCCTGCCATCCCTCCACCTCTCTTCCACCGTCTGCAAAAGTTCAAAAAAGCCAATCATCCCCTGATTGGTATGAGCCGGATAATATGTCCCGGCAAAAAAGGGCTTCTGTTCTGCCGTCATAAAAATGCTCATGGGCCACCCTCCCCGCCCGGTAAAGGCCTGACACACTGCCATATACACGCTGTCAATGTCAGGACGCTCCTCCCTGTCCACTTTTACGCATATAAAGCTTCTATTTAATATTTCCGCAATTCCTGCATCTTCAAAACTCTCTCTGGCCATCACATGGCACCAATGGCAGGTGCTATACCCAATGCTTAAAAAAATAGGTTTTCCCTCCCGCTCCGCCCGGTCAAATGCTTCCTGGCACCAAGGATACCAATCCACCGGATTGTCTGCATGCTGCTGCAGATAAGGGCTGCTCTCCCCCTTTAAACGGTTGCTCATATATTTCCCCTCTCCTCTCTCATACTCATTCCATATTTTCATTGTACCTATTCCCAGCCAATACTATTCACAGCCGTTCCCATGCAAGCATTAATATTCTTCGCCACTGCGCACTCTAAGGGACTGTTAAAAAATAACTTTGCATTTTGCGTAAGCTGGAATTTTCATCTGCAAGGCGGAGGAGGAAGTCGTAGCGGGCTACGGCGACTGACAACAACGCAGCAGATGGAGATTCCAGCAAGCAAAATGTGAAGATTTATTTCTTAACAGTTCCTAAG
>CASGVX010000105.1 GCA_949346185.1 uncultured Lachnospiraceae bacterium | reverse complement strand
AATGAAGGTCTGCACCAGTCCCTCCTCGATGGCCTGCATATAAACTGCCTGAGTGGCGGGAATGACGATGGTGCGAATGCCCTCTGCCACCGTGCGACCCTTCAGTATCTCTGCCGCCGCGCGCAAATCTTCGATTCTTCCGTTGGTGCAGGAGCCAATCACCACCTGATCGATGTCCACCTGACCAGCCTCCCTCACCGTCTTGGTATTTTCTGGCAAATGGGGGAACGCCACGGTGGGCTCCAGCTTGCCAAGGTCTATGGTATACACTTCATCGTAGACAGCATCTTCATCCGCCTCATACACCGTATATTTCTTATTGGAATGCTCCTCCATATAGGCGATGGTCTTGTCATCCACTGGGAAGATTCCGTTCTTCGCCCCCGCCTCGATGGCCATATTGGCAATGGAAAAACGGTCATCCATAGAAAGATTTGCCACCCCGTCCCCGGTAAACTCCATAGACTTATACAGCGCGCCGTCCACGCCAATCATGCCGATGATATGCAGGATCACATCCTTTCCGCTCACCCACTTGGAGGGCTTGCCGGTCAGCACGAACTTGATGGCGGATGGCACTTTAAACCATGCCTGGCCTGTTATCATGCCGCATCCCATGTCCGTGCTGCCCACGCCAGTGGAAAAAGCACCTAGGGCGCCGTATGTACAGGTGTGGGAATCTGCGCCAATGCAAGTCTCCCCCGCAACGATCAGACCCTTTTCCGGGAGCAGCGCATGCTCGATGCCCATCTGCCCCACTTCAAAGTAATTTGTGATGTCATGCTCCTTGGCATATTCCCTCACGCATTTGCAATGCTCTGCGGACTTGATATCCTTGTTCGGTGCGAAATGATCTGGCACCAGCGCCACCTTGTCCTTGTCAAACACAGTCTTTTTCTTTAATTTCTCCACCTCGTGAATTGCCACCGGACCAGTGATGTCATTGGCGAGAACCAAATCCAAGTTGGCCTCAATCAACTGTCCTGCCTCCACGGAAGGCAGCCCTGCATGGGCCGCCAGAATCTTCTGCGTCATTGTCATTCCCATTATTTCTTACCTCCATTCTATGATATTGGGGACAAAAGTTTTTTTGCCCCCAACTGATGCTACGAATTGCTATGTTGTTTCACAACTATCCCGATCCAAAAGCACCTGCAGTCCGCGAATCCTGACTTTCTCACGCCATCGGCTCTCTGTCGCGGCATAAATCGCTGATCAGGCGGCGGTACATTCCCTTCAAATCCACCGTGGCTCTCCACCCCAGACTCTCCAGCTTGGCGCTGTTCAGGCGAATCACCATCTCGGGATTATAGCCGAAGCTTGCCAAATCTTCCGGAATATCCTTCTCCACCGTAATCCCGGACTCCGGATACAGCTGGCAGACCAGCTTCGCCATATCGTAAATGGAGATGGCCGTGTCCATGTTCGTCACATTGTATGCCTCCCCCGGCTCCCCTTTCAGAAGGATATACAGCAATGCCGTGATGGCATCCATGGTGTAGCAATAACTGCGCACCGTCTTTCCCTCCGTGTGCAGCACGATATTGCGCTTCTCTATGGCACAGCGGGCAAACTCTGCAAATACTCTGCCATCATCATAATTCACCCCCGCCCCAAAGGTCTGGGATAGTCTGGCAATCTTAATCGGTATCTGGTACTCCTCCCCGTGGGACACGCAGAGGCACTCCACCATCCTCTTTCCCTCGGAATAGCTGCTTCGCACGCTCAGGGGGTCGATGATCCCATAATCTCCCTCGGAAATCAATCCCGCATCCTCTCTCGGCGTGCCATAGACTTCCAAAGAAGAGAGGTACACCATGCCCTTTACCTGCTTCTCACGGGCAAAGACAAGCACATTCTCCGTCCCGTCCATGGCAGTGTGGATTGTTTCCACCGGATGGGACACGAAAAATTTCGAACTGGTCGGGCTGGCTCCGTGAATGATATAATCCACATCCCCATCATAGGAAATCCGTTCATTGATATCTCCCACCGACAGAACCAGCCGGCCATTCTCCCCTGCGTAGGGAAATACCCGCTCCGCCTTCTCCCGGTTCCTCACATGGGCAATCACCGTAATATGATAGTCTTTCAGACGGTTCAGGCACAATAAGAACTTCACCATCTGGGAGCCCAGAAGCCCGGTAGCCCCAGTGACGAACACCCTGGCATCCCGCAATGCCTCCACTGGCAGATCCAAGGCTGCCGCCCGCTCCAAATCCTCCTGCAGTATCTTGTTATCTGGACTTTCCATATGCAACATCTCCCTCTTATATATATTTGGTCATTTCTGCAAAGCAAGCCAAGCTCACATATGCTTTATAGTCTGAACACGCTTTGCTTTAGATTGCCAGCCTAGCGAATGCCATTAGTCAGGCCAATGCCGAAGGTCTGCTCATTTTCCTTATAATTCAGAAGCGCGCGGAACATATACACATCCTCCGGCGTGGTAACCTTAATATTCCCTCGATTTCCAGGAATCATATGCACTTCCTTTCCCAAGGTCTTCATAATCGTGCAATTATCCACCATATCCTCATAGGTGGGATTGGTCTTTCTGATCTCGTCATGAGCCGCAATCACGTCCTTCAGATAAAAACTCTGGGGTGCCTGAGCCGCAAAGGTATTCTTCCTGTAGGGCACGGAATCTACCTCCTCCCCGCTCTGGCTCAGGAGAATGGTCTCATAACAGGAGGTGCAGGTAATGGCATTGCCATGCTCCTTCACCCCCTCGATATTCTGCCTGATGGTATCGTAAGACACGAAAGGCCGCACCCCGTCATGCAAAAGCACGATGGAATCCCCCGGATTGTCCTTCTCCGCATCCTTCAGCACATTGTAAATGGAATCCTGGGCAGTGGCTCCCCCGGGAATGATGGAAACCACCTTATCCAAATCATATCGTTTCACCAATTTTCTGGTCTTTGGAATATACTCCTCCAGAACGGAAATATAAATCTGATCAATCATATCATGCTCCTGAAAGAGTTCCAGCGTGTGCACCAGCACCGGCTTTCCATGGATTTCCAGAAACTGCTTCGGGATGCCTGACCCCATCCGCACTCCTTTTCCCCCGGCAAAAATCATTGCAATATTCATATTAATACCTATGCCTTTCCGTTGCCTGCAAGCTTGAATGCGCTATGCCGCAGGCACAATTATTTGCAAAGGGAATATCGTTCGCACTATCCCCTGTCTATCATATCGCTGCTATTCCCGACCAATCATGTCCCGCTGCCTTTTTCCTCCAGCTGACGCAGCGTCGTCATCTTCATGCGCCTCATCTTCCGATACAAATCCTCCCAGCCCACTTTCTCCCGCAAAATATCCAGCGGCACGTTCCCCAAAATAATCCAGTCAATCACTCTGTCAGAGGACTGGCAGTCAATATAGTCAAAATGGAGTTCCACATAGCGCTCCACCTTCTCATATTCATAGTCCTTGTCCTCCAGCGCCTGCAAGATATCATCAAAAGTATAGCACACCTTGCCCGGCGCCGCCTCCTCGTAATCCCGGTGGAATCCTCTGGAAAAAGAATACTGAATCTTGTCAAAGGCGAAGAACAGCATGGGCTTTTTCATCAGGCTGAACTCAAAGATGTTGGAGGAGTAGTCTGTAATCAAAACCTCCGTAATATAAAAGAGGTCATTGATATTGGGATAACGGCCCACATCCACGAAGATATCCTTGTGCCTGTCGCTGATGGGCACCGGCTTCCGCACCCAGGGATGCATTTTGAACAGTACCACATACTCATTCCGGCACAGGTCATGGAGGCCGTCAAAATCTATCATCTCGTAGGGATAATAGGCATCCTGCCGTCCCTTCCCCCTATATGTGGGAGCAAACAGAATCACTTTCTTCCCTCTGCACACAGGATACTCCTGATATAGTTTTTCCCTTTTCTCCCTCTGATATTCCGGATCCAGATACTCGTCCATCCGGGGCATTCCCGTGGGAAGAATCTGAGCATCATTAATGCCAAAGACCTCCGAAAAAAACTTGCTGATATGTCTGGAACCGGAAATGCCGTAGTAATATTGCCGGTGGCAGCTAATCGGGGATGGGCATCCCAAGTGCCCCCATCTGCTGTATCCGGATGACTTAAATCCTGCTCCCGCATGCCACAGCTGAATTACCTTGGTCGTCTGCTCCATCTTCAGCCAGTCCAGAATGGGTGCATGGTCATCCAGAAAAATAAATTTGCTCTGCGCCAGCTTCTTCACCAATTTCCAGTTGCTCCTCTTGGTCTGGGGCACATAGGATGCGGGCCTGGCAGAGGTAAGAATCTTATACTGGCCTTCCATTCCCCGCTCCCTGAGCCGCTTCAGCACCGCCTTTAGGTTCGCGCCCAAGGTGTCGCTCTGCTCCGTCATGAACATAAGCACATGCTCCTTGTTCCGATAGCGCAGCGTATATTGAAAATACACCATCTTCCAAAACATTCTCCCCAAGTTCTTTTTCAACTTTACCAGAGGATCCCTCACCACGGACTTGATAATCTGCCAATTAGACTCCTGCTCCAGAGGAACTCTTGCCGCCTCCAGCGTATGCATCAGAAGCGGCAATTCCTCCTCCCCCTCGGACACGAAGAAATTGACGGAATACGCCTTCCCCCGATTGTCATGAAGAAATGAGCGGGAGCAATTCTCTATCTCCGGCACCAGTTCCGGCAGCACCATGCACTTTGCCATCACGTAATCATTCTCAAATACATAGCAGCGGTAGCTCCCCATGGGAAGGCACCGACAGTTTCCCGGATTGGTAATATTCATCCAGCAGTGGTACATCCCCGGAGAAGTCTCCTCTTTCCTGAATCTGGCGACTACCGTGTAATTCTCATCCAGCAAATAAAATTCAAAAATATTTTTCTGCTGAAAAGAGCGGTGGTCATATACTTCCACATCAAGATGGAGAATCACCCGCTCCCAGTAAATCCTCTTTACCGCAGCAGTCACATATCTCTTATCCATTAGACAATTCATATCAACATCCATTTCTGCGCCGCTTTGTACATATGAAGCAATATGGCGTCAAGCAACGCACAGACACAATACCGCCAAGCCCCTGCAATCCAAAAGTCATACAATATGTTAGTATACTTTTATCTCTCTGCACTGTCAAGAATCCCCCCACAGACTCTCCATTGCGAATAGCCCGCAGACTTAGACCAGCCGTGACAGCGCCTCGCCTCTGCCCCAGGCGCACCCTTCCCGGCACGAGAAGTCAGGATAGCAGCATCTGGCGCAGGGCTTCCCCTCCCGGGTAATCTGCTCCAGCCGCTTCCTATTCTTCCGTGAGAGATTCTCCTTCTCAGCGGCAAACCGACACACCAGCTGCTCTGTCACGGACATAATCTCCAGCTGCGCCCGGCCACACATGCGCTCCTTGCACTTCACCACGAAATCCTCAAAGAGCCCCTGCTCTGTCACAGACACCAGCATGCCCTGGGGATAGCAATCCCCCGCGCTCCCTATATCCTCCAGCCATTCCTCTTCTCTGGAAGTTCCCCGAAGCAAGGGTGGCACATAATACCCGAATTCTCCCGGTCTTTCCCCGGAAAAATTAATCTTGACCCTAGTGGTGCGATGCCTCTGCTCCTGGGCAACCTGGGCAAAAGATGCCAGAAACTTTGCCGTGTATACATCCCCATAATACTCCCTGTTGTCATCATCATATTCTCCGGTAGCCTGCACCGGGAGAAAGCGAAAATAGTCATTCTTGGTATCGTGGAAATTCTCCCCTCCCACTGCGCTGAGAAAACCACTCCGCAGGGAAATGACTTCCTCTTCCAGACGGCGATTGAATGTCCCCCGCATATTTTTCAGATTCCGCCCCATCTTCTCCAGCCAGTCCATCACATAAAAAATATTCCGAAAGGGAAGGGAATACACCATGGAAGTCTCGCAGAACACAGATATCATGTACCTGGCATTCTCGTAAGCCAGCTTGTCCATCTCCCTGTCCGTAAAGCGGCTCCCGTAGCGACGGCCAATTTCCTCTACCAGAATATCATGCCATTTTCCATAGAGCATCTGCTCCCTCTCCGTCTCCGGCTTCATCTGGGTATATCTGGCACTTTTCTCTGATGTATTGGACACCCCCACGGAATTCAGCAGCATGGCGATGATCTTGGGGCACACAATCTCCATATTCACCATCCCATGCTGGAATACAGAGTGATGCCCCATCTCCGCCGTGCTCTTGGCTCGCTTCCATGCCTTTTCCTCCGGCTGGGTCCTGATGGTGGCAAATCCCTCCCCGGCATAGCAGGTTCCCCCGAACTTCCCGCTGAGAATCGTCTGTTCCCGGTTCAGTTCCTCCGCCGCCACATGCTCCACTTCCCTAGTGGCTGCAATGATTTCAATCTTCGTCATATCGCTCCCCATTTCTGATGTATGAATGGCTCTATTGCCCTATTGATTCCACCCTATTTCCCCCGATTGGCATCTGCCTCCTGAATCGCCTGGCAGATTCTGCGCTGCACCTCCTCGCACACCTCCTTGGAACTCATATGCTGATACTCCTCATAGTACAGCGGCTTCAAGAAAATGACTTTGGACTTCACCTTCCGCAGACTCCACAAGTCAAAAACCTTCCAAGAATCAATGAGTGCCACCGGCACAATGGGAGCCTTGGCTCTCATTGCACTCTGAAAACTGCCCGGCTTAAAGGGATCCACATGGTTTCCATTCCTATGCTGATATCCTCCTGAGGGAAAGATAATGAACCTTCTGCCCTGCTTCACCTCATTGGCCATCTCCCGAATCACTCCCGCCGCCTGCCTCAAATCGTCCAGTCTCATCCGCTTCCCCTGCACCATGTCTATAAACTGGGACACCAGCGGCCCATGGGACTTGGCTGCATCCATTACCACGGAACAAGGCCTGTCATGGCATAGCATAATCCCCAGCGTGTCATATTTCCCCTGATGATTGGCAAACATCACGTATCCCCCTTCCGCCGGGAGATACTCCATCCCGCTGCCCTCCGTACGGATTCTTCCCCGGTTGTTCATCAAGCGGATGCAATGCCTGTCGTACTCATATCGAAATTCCTCTGTATATTTTTCCGGATGCCTGGCGATATACTCCATCCTGGGAATCATCCAAATCCTATGTATATTGCCTAGTATTACATATAAAAAGCGTATCACAACTCTCACCTTTTCCTTTAAAGTATGGTCTCACCCTGCCAAACTAGCATTCCATAAAATAAGCATAAAAATACAGATAATAATGTAACGTTACTATTCACAGCCATTCATCCCTTCATGCGATAGACCCTCTGCCTATCGGCATCGGTCGCCGCCAGTGCGGCTTTGTCTATCTACACTCCGTTTCGGTCCGTGCTGAACAGACATCCACCGGATGTCTAGCACCTTATGACGGGATGAACAGCTTCCACAGTCAATTTCTAGAAAATAGCCAGAATCT
>CASGVX010000104.1 GCA_949346185.1 uncultured Lachnospiraceae bacterium | reverse complement strand
AGTTGGTATATACGGAGAAGGAGGATTACATGGTTTTTAAAAAACTAATGGCAGTTACTGCTGCAGCGGTAATGTCATTGACAGCAGTTTTGGGGTTTGGGGTTGCGCCTGCAAAAAAAGCAAGTGCTGCGGCGTTTGTAGACATGAACCAAAGTCAGATAGTAAAAGTGATGGGGGCTGGCTGGAATCTGGGCAACCAGCTGGAATCTGCCTTGGGAGGGATGCCGAATGAGACATATTGGGGAAATCCTACAATCAATGAAAATTTGATTAAGGCCGTGAGAAATGCTGGATTTTCGTCTATTCGCATTCCCGTTTCTTATTTGGGGAAGATTGGCGGCGGTTCAAGTTATACGATTGATGCATCCTGGCTGAATCGTGTAAAGCAGGTTGTTGACATGTGTATTAAATATGATCTGTATGTGATTATCAATATGCATGGAGACGGTTACAACTCCATTGAAGGCGGCTGGCTATTGTGCAATGGCTCTGATCAGGCTGCAATCCGAACAAAGTACGCCGCTTGCTGGAAACAGATTGCAAATTGTTTTAAAAACTATGACCATCATTTGATTTTTGAATCAATGAATGAAGAGTTTGACGGTACCTACGGCACGCCAAACAGGACATATTATTCAAACATCAACAAGTTGAATCAGATTTTTGTGGACACTGTGCGCAATACTGGTGGAAATAACGCAAAGAGATGGCTGATGGTTCCTGGCTGGAACACGAATATCGAATACACGGCTGGAAACTATGGCTTTTCTGTACCTACAGACAACTACCGTTCCAGTGCGATTCCCTCTGGTGAAAAGAGAATCATGATATCTGTTCACTACTATGATCCATGGGGATTCTGCGGCGAAGAGAGCAGCGCATCTACCCAGTGGGGAAGCAAGGCGACGAACAGTGCGAAGGTTGACAGTTATGGGGACGAATCCTATATGAAGAGCATGTTTGCTAAGATGCAGAGCGTCTTTGTAAAGGCTGGATATCCCGTAGTGATTGGAGAATATGGAGCAATCGACAAGTCTGCCTATGATTCCCGCAATACCGTCTGCCGTGCGGATTTTGCTGAAAAAGTATGCAAATATGCAAAGCAGTATGGATGCGTACCGATTTGGTGGGATAATGGCGTAATATCAAAATATGGATTTGGTTTGTTTAATCGCAGCACGTACAAAGTTACGCAGCAGGCTATTATCAATGCGATTATGTCGGTGTATCCGTCCACGGTTCTGGATACTGGCAAAACTTATATGATTAAGAATGCACACAGCGGCTTATACATGGATGCAGCGGGGGCGAAGGCTGTCAATGGGACAAATGTGCTCCAGTATTCAGCATCTAAGGCAAAGGCTAACAATACATGGAAGCTGGTTCCCGATGGACAGGGCTGCTACTATATTTATTCTGCGATGGCAGGTGGCTCGACGTTCTTGCTTGATGTGGCAAATAACAGTGGTGCAAATGGTGCAAACATAGGTATCTGGCAGAATACTCGCTGCAATGCCCAGCGGTATAAGCTGTTTAGGAATGCAGACGGAAGTTACAATATCTTTACCATGTCTTCCAATGGCAATAGCTGCGTGGAGGTAATTAATGCATTGAACACCAATAATGGCAATATTCAGCAGTGGGGTTATAATGGACATAATTGCCAGAAATGGTATCTGAATCCGCAGTAGAGCCATTTGAAGCAAGTTGTAATGTGAATGATGCCCCATGCTTTCAAAAGAAACGAATATGTGATATAAAAGGCTGCCGCAAGATTGCGGCAGCCTTTGGTTTCTGATGAAAGGAAGTTGCTTCCCGCAGTGGATGTGGAAGGATATGCAGTTGAAAAAAAGAAGAATATCATGTAAGATGTTACATAAATGTGGCATACTTATATGAGAAGGGAAATGAGAGGTTATATGAGAGTGAAACAAAATATAAAAAGATATCTGGCATTATGTCTGGCGGGGGCGATGGCTTTGACCATGGCTGGCTGTGACAGGGAGAAGAAAGAGCCGAAGCCGGAGCCCAAGGCGACGGCAAAGGTGGACAAGGGCAATGCTAATGCAGGTGGCGATGGTGATGGTCAGGCGGACGTGCCCCTAGTGGCTGGCACAGGCACTTTTTCTAAGGTGTTCAATCCTTTTCTGGCACAGGCCGAGGCAGACAGGCAGGCAGTAGGCCTGACACAGATAAGGCTGGTGGGCAATGACCGTGCTGGGAAGATCATCTATCACGGCATTGATGGAGAGTTGCGGAAATACAACAACGAAGAATATACCTACTACGGTGCTTCTGATTTATCGATAAAGTATGACCAAAAGAAAGATCGCACCACCTATCGGATTAAGCTGCGGGAGGATTTGTCTTTCAGCGATGGGCAAAAACTTACCATTGACGATGTATTATTTTCACTCTATGTACTCTGCGATAATTCTTATTCGGGAGAAGAGACGATGAAAGATATGCCAATCATAGGGCTATTGAATTATCAGGCAAACAGTACCAAGGCGGAGGCTTATACGGATCAGAGCCTGGCAAAAAAAATTGCCAAGAATGGAAAGAAATTGAAGGCATGGTTAAAAAAGCAGGGGCATCCCTCTCTGGCTGCCCAGTTGCCGAAAGGGAAGATCTCGGGAAAAAAACTCATTGCAAAAAAGCAGAAATATTCGGAACTATTTCGTCAGGCTAGAATATACTTTTCCAAGGGGAAGGGCAAAAAGGTGAGGGGGATTTCCGGCATTCGTAAAATGAGCGACTGGGAATTATCCATTGAGACGAGGGGGTATCAGCGCAGAATGAGTGCGGCGCTGCAAATTCCAGTCTGCGCCCTGCACTATTATGGAGACATGACGAAATTTCAGCCGAAGGCTGGTCGCTTCGGATTTCGCCGGGGGGATATCTCCTCCGTCTTGGCGAACAAGTCTACTCCTATGGGAGCAGGAGCATATCGCTTTGTTAAGTACGAGGATGGGGTAGTATATTTTACCTCGAATGAACTTTATTTTCTGGGATGCCCCCAGATTGCCTTCCTGCAGCTGAAGGAAATGACAGGCATTTTGGAGGAGACGAGAAAAACTTTGGCGCAGAAGGTGGCGGCAGAATCGGTTCCGCAGGGGAAGAAGCAGGATGCGGAGGAGACACCGGCACCTACCACCAATCCCTCTGGGGAAGTGACGGAATTGAAAGAGGGGACGGTGGATGTGCTGCGGGGAGTATTTCGAGGAGAAGAACTGAACTGGATTACAGGCGTGAATTCCAATCAAGAACTGGAGGGCGGGACGATTGCCGCCAAGCTGGTGAGCGATGGAGTGTACCGCTATCTGGGAATGCACGCAGGAAACGTCTCTGTAGGGGGACAGGAGGGCAGCGATGCGTCAAAGAGCCTTCGACGGGCTTTTGCGGTGCTTTTCAGTGGCGCCAAGACGGCGTTGAAGGATCGGGATGGCGTGAGCGTGGACTTGCTCTCCCACCCCATGGGAAGGGAATCATGGGTGATTCCAGAAGAGGAGGGAGAGCAGGGCTATGAAAATATATTTGAGAAGAATGCCGGGGGAGATTCCCTGTATGCATCGGGAGATGACACAAAGACTCGAATGGAGACGGCGAGGAGAGAAGCACTGGAAGCCCTAGAACAGGCAGGATATACCGTGGAGGACGGCAAGGTGTCAAAGGCTCCCAGAGGGGCAGCTCTGACATACCATCTGTGGATTGTCAATGGAGAGGAGAATCCTTTCTACGATATGGTTATGCGGGTGGCTGAGGAGTGCAAGGCGCTGGGCATGAACCTGCAGATAGATTCTATTGGTTCTGCCGAGAAGCTGGAGAAGAAGCTGGCGACGGGAACGCAGCAGATGTGGATTGGAATGCGGGAGATTTCTGATGTGAATCTTCAAGGAAGATATGCCTCCTCCATAGGCAGTGGAAGTTTTCTGGGTCGGAATGGGGAAAAACTAGAAGGGAGATATGCCACTGCAGATGGCAGCAATCTCTTTGGGATGAAGGACGCGGAGCTAGACCGGCAGCTGCAGGTAATGCAGACATATCTTACCTCGGAGCAACGCCGGGAATGTTACCAGAAGTGTATAGATCAGGTACTGGCATGGGGAGTGGAAGTTCCCCTCTGCGAATATCAGGATATGCTGCTCTTTAGTTCATCCCGGATTAGGAGCGGGAGCATTCCCAGCGATTTGACACCCTACTACGGATGGGTGGATGAGGTGCAGAAAATCAAAATGAAATAAGAAAGGTGCGAAGTTTTGCCGCCAAAAAAGAGCGGGCAACTATCAGTCGGATAGTTGCCCGTTTTGTAATCATTTATGCTTATTGTTACATCCCATGAAAAAGCTATCTTTATTGAATGAATTCCATCACATTTGCAATCATCTTATTGATCTCTGCTACGGAGTTTACGCCGTATTCTTCCAATACCTGGGCTTTCGTGAAATTGATAATCTCGGAAGACATGTCGGTATCCCGGATTTTGCTCTCGCTGTCCATCGTGGCCAGAGAGGAAGTTTCGTCCACATAACTGACATGTTCCAAGCGATTGCGGTAACTTCCAATCTTTGTGCGTTCCAAGTTAATAAAATCCAAAGCGTTGTCCATCAGGGTGATGGCATCGGAGGCAGAAGAACTGGTTCGCAAGTCCACGTCGGCGATTCCCATTTCCTTCACGCTGATAAAGGGGAGGGAAATGTTGACAGTCTCATAGGCATTTGCTCCTGCTTGGATTTTCAGCGAGATGGGGCTGGTAGGCCCGTTATCAAGAACCTCGCCGAAAGAGATGGCGCTAAAGGTATCGGTGCCGCCGGAACTGCTCCCTTGGCTTTCCCGATAGTCAAAAGTATACAGTTTGGAGCCGGAAGCCGCATACTGGTTATAGTGGGTGAAGAAGGGCATGTCAGCGCCGGGATGATTGGCACGTACAAAATCATGGGCGTCATTAATAGTTTTTACAACATGCTTTGCGAAATCTTCCCCTGTGGCATTTGCTGGCAGAGCGTCGATATTCATCTCAAAGGTCTGGTGCTTTTCCCAATATCCGCTGGAATTTTGCAGTTCAAAGGAAATGATTCGTCCTGCATTTCCAAAGGACAGTACCCCCGGATTGCGGCTTCCCAAAGGATAGGTAGGCGCAATCTGCAAATCAGCCGCTGGCTGGAATTTCACGCTGTAATGGCGGCCGCAAGTGGCGCAGGAGGAATTAAAGCCCGTGCCATATAAGTCTGCCAAGCCGAATCCCCCCGGCTGGTTCAGATCCTTGAAGTCGATGTGGGCGCCCTTTAGTTTAAATTCCCTGTTGCTATATTCGCTGTAACTGGTTCCGCTTTCCAAGGTTTCTGTCTGTTTTCGGTAGGAGAGTTTTACCAGATTGCCAGATGCATCTTTTCCATATACATTGCTGGAAGCAGCAGATGTGTTGACGGAGTTGCTTGTTGTTCTGGCAGAGTACGGAGCGTTGGGGGTGGTAGTGCCTGGCGCTGCCCAGATGCCCCCGGCGCAATCACTTTTCTTTGTATACGGTGAGGGAGTGCCGAGGGTCTGCTTATTTTCCGGCAGCAAGGCATTGGTAGGGGAATCTACTGTTGCCTGGCCGCCGTTTGAAACGCTTCCCAGTTTGTTTCCGGCAGCATCATAGAGGTCGCCGGTATAGTTGCCGCCGCCATCATACTGGAAATTATTGTATATATTTTTTTGTTCCAGTGAAGCAGGATTGCGATATTCCGTTGTCTGTGAGTATTTTGGCAGAGACCCTGCATTGCCGTTGTGGATGGTGGAGTCGCCAAACCCTCCCGTAGAGGGATTCATCATATCCCAAATCATGGGACGTTCTGACAACTTGCCGTCCGGGGTGATGTTTTGGATGCCCACCACGGCGGCCAGCCCCCGCTTGGTGTTTTCGCCGTTCCCTTCGTTGTTGAGCAGTTTGATTTTATTGTATTCCGTAGATTTTGCGATGCGGTCAATCTCAGCCAATAACTGTTCTACCTCTTCCTGTGATGCCATTTTGTCTTCGGGAGTGTTCACATCGCTGGCGGCATGAACGCTCAGTTCCCTGATTCTCTGAAGGATGGATGTGATTTCGCTCAATCCGCTCTCGGCAGAGTTTAAGAGTTCGATGGCATGGTCTGAATTTCTGGTGGCCTGGTCTAATCCGCGTATCTGCGCCCGCATGACAGAGGACATGGCAGATCTGGCAGAATCATCGCTGGCAGTATTGACGCGATATCCGCTGGAAAGTTTCTCCATGCTCTTTGCCCTGCTGTTAGTTACGGTGTTGAGAAAGCCAAATCCGCGAAAGGAACTGGCACTGATATTATAATTCATAAGGAACCTCGTTTCTGTACATGCCATATAGAAAATATACCAATACTTCTACGTTATTTTCTATGATGGAAATGAAAATTTATGTAATTTTTAATTTGCAATTACTATATCGGATGATTGGGGGTGAAGTTTTAGTTCATACTTTCGGTTTCAGGCTATTCCCTGCTATTCGTGGTGAAATTATATTTTGCAGACCATCCTACAACGTAACTGATATTAGCGGTAGGAGTGGATAGATTGATTTTTCATGCCAATTTGCATATAATAGGTTCTGTTTACATTTTGGATGCAGAAAAGAGGATGAAATATGAAGAGAGCAATTATATTTGATTTGGATGGCACATTGCTGGATACGCTGGAGGATTTGAAGGACAGCCTGAATGTGGCCTTGAATAGGAAGAGCCTGCCGGAGAGAACATTGGAGGAGGTGCGGCAGTTTGTGGGAAACGGGATTCATAAGCTGATTGAGCGGGCGGTGCCGGAGGGGACATTTGAAGAGGTGGTGGAACAGGTCTTTCAAGATTTCCGCAGCTATTATCTGGAGCATTGTGAAGATAAGACCTGTGCCTATCCAGGGATTCCGGAATTGCTGGAGGAATTGGAGAGGCGGGAGATTTCCGTGGCTATCGTATCCAATAAGGCAGATGCGGCGGTGAGGGAGCTGGCGAAGACGTATTTTCCAAAGGTCAGGGTAGCAATTGGCGAGCGGGAAGGGATTGCCAGAAAGCCAGCACCGGATTCGGTGTTTGAGGCGATGCGCTTGCTGGGGGTGTCGGAGGAGGAGGCTCTCTACGTGGGGGATTCGGATGTGGATATCGCCACGGCAAAAAATGCCGGACTCCCCTGCGTGTCTGTCACATGGGGATTTCGGAGGGAGGAACTTCTGCGAAGCCTGAATCCGGCGCATATAATCCATCAGCCAATGGAATTGTTGAGCCTGCTATAAGTTAGCTGCCCTTCACAGTTAATCCCTAGAAGAAGTATAGGAATTGGGTGACTAATAATATTGAAGTTACAATAAAAAAGTACTTGACTTGAATGTGATAGCATGTTATACTAGCAAAGCAGTTGTTTGAGATTCGTCATTGAATCTGCAGAATTGAATAGGGAGAGGTATCGAAGTGGTCATAACGAGGCGGTCTTGAAAACCGTTTGTCCG
>CASGVX010000103.1 GCA_949346185.1 uncultured Lachnospiraceae bacterium | reverse complement strand
CAGGTTTTTTAAGACCTGCAAGTACTTTTTTCTTATTTTAACTGTCAAACTCCCGTGCAAGCACAACGATTCTGTTTTTTTTCTAGAAATGACCGTGAATAGTAACATTTATTTCGTTTATTTTTTTATTTGTAAAAAAATAATATTTATACTTGACGAAAAGCCCAAATGCTAATATAATATGAGATACATGTGATTTTGCGTAATTTTGCTTTATTGCAGAAGTATAATAATTAGAAGGAGGTGTATCCGGGATGAAAATGACATATCAGCCAAAGAAAAGGCATCGCAAGAGAGTCCATGGATTTAGGAAGAGAATGCATACATCCAATGGAAGGAAAGTGTTGGCTAATAGAAGAGCAAAGGGAAGACATAAGTTATCCGCATAGGTCGCATTCATGTGACCTTTTCTTCTATTTATATGTATGTGATAGAGGGGAATATGATATTTCATTCTATTAAGAAGAACAGAGAATTTGTAGAAGTGTATCATCATGGGAAATCCTATGCCAATAAGTATTTGGTGATGTATGTTCTCAATAATAATTTCGGAGAGAACAGGTTCGGGATTACTGTTAGCAAGAAAGTTGGAAACAGTGTAGTGAGGCATAGGACAACCCGGTTGATCAGAGAAAGTATTAGACTTCACTTGAACATGTTTGAAAAGGGTTTAGACATTGTGATTGTGGCGAGGAATACAGCTAAGGGCAAGAAATTTTCGGATGTGGAAAGTGCAGTGCTGCATTTGGGAAAGCTGCATGGAATATTGAATGAAGAGTTAAAATGAAGAGATTGGTGATATTGCTGATTCATGGGTATCAGAAGTATTTGTCTCCCTTAAAAAGAAGACCGACGTGTATTTACACGCCAACTTGTTCTCAATATGCAATTGAGGCATTGGAAAAACATGGTTTTTTTAAAGGGAGTTTTTTAGCTGTAAGAAGAGTTTTACGATGTCATCCTTTTGCGAAAGGGGGATATGATCCTGTACCATAGGCGTGCGGGAGAATAATTTTATTATGATGAATGTGATTTTAACCACCTATCAGGGTGCTTTTTTGGGACCGATTGCGCGAGTTCTAGGTAAAATCTTGGAAGCAATCTATTACGTCCTGGACTTGGTTGGAATTGAAAATACAGGTATTTGCCTGATAATTTTTACATTTTTAGTCAATGGGTTAATGCTGCCGCTGCAAATCAAGCAGCAGAAGTTTTCTAAGATGTCTGCTATCATGAACCCGGAGATCCAGGCAATACAGAAAAAATATAAGAATAAGAAGGATCAGGAATCCCAGCAGAAAATGTCTCTGGAAACTCAGGCTGTATATCGGAAATATGGGGTAAGCCCTGCCAGCGGGTGCCTCCCACTTCTGATTACTATGCCTATTCTATTTGCCTTGTACCGAGTGATTTATAATGTACCGGCATATGTGGGACAGGTTTATGATATTTATGCCGGAGTTGCAGGACAATTAAAAGGATTGGGTGCTTCTGTAAAGGATATTGCAGATATGGTTGGCGCTCAGACTTATGTGGTAAATGATGCTGTCAGGCACGCAAAAGAAGATGGAAATGAATTAAATTACTTTATTGATGTGCTGGGACAGTTTAATTCTGCTTCTTGGGATAAGCTGGCAGAGAAATTTCCCGATTTGACATCGGCGATTGATTCCGTTAAGAGCCAGTCATCACATATTAATTCATTTCTTGGGATGAATATTGCGGATACGCCGAAGTTGAAGAGTATTAGCATTACGATTCCGATTTTATCTGTCATTACCCAGATTCTTAGCACCAAATTGAGCATGGCGGGAACGAATCAGAATATGGATGCAGATAATCCTACGGCAAATTCTATGAAGGTGATGAATAATGTCATGCCGTTTATTTCTGGTGCCATGTGCTTTATGTTCCCCATTGGCGTGGGCATCTACTGGGTGGCAGGTAATGTGTTCCGCATTTTCCAGTCACTGGGAATCAATCTGTATTTTAGCAGGACAGATATGGATGAGATGATTCAGAAGAATGTGGATAAGTCGAAAAAACGTTTTGAGAAAATGGGTTTGGATCCAAAGATTGCAACCCAGGATTTGAAGAAGAAGCCTTCTCTTGCAGAGAAGAAGAAAGGTGAGAAGGCTGCGTCGAATGCTTCACAGGTCACGAAGAATAAGACGAAGAATACGAATTATTCTAGGCCAGATAATAAAAAGTATAAGGAGGGAAGCATTGCTTCTTATGCTAATATGTTGAATAGACGTGAAGATTCGTAAAAGGGGAGGTAACAATATGGAATGGAAAGAATTTACAGCGAAGACGGTGAATGAGGCCTTGACCAGTGCTTTAGTGGAAATGGATACTACCAGTGAGAAGGTAGAATATGAAGTGATTGAAAGGGAATCTTCCAAGTTACTGGGGCTATTTAGCAAGCCGGCAGTGATTCGCGTTCGTCTGAAAATGAGTTATGAGGATTGTGCCAGTGATTTCTTGCACAAGGTTTTTCAGGCAATGGATATGAAAGTGAATATTGATGCGTCCTATGATGAAGAAGAAAAAGTGCTTTCTATTGATTTGTCTGGGGAGGAAATGGGCATTTTGATTGGAAAGAGGGGAAATACGCTGGATTCTTTGCAATATTTGGTGAGTTTGGTGGTGAATGCCCATTCAGATACTTATGTGAGGGTTAAGCTGGATACGGAGAATTATCGAGAGAGAAGGAAAGAGACACTGGAGAATTTGGCAAATAACTTGGCACATAAGGTGAAAAAGATTCACAAGCCAGTTTTCTTAGAGCCTATGAATCCTTATGAGAGAAGAATTATTCATTCTGCGCTCCAAAAGGATAAATATGTTGAAACCCATAGCGAGGGGGAGGAGCCATATCGGAAAGTGGTTATTACCCTAAAGCCTGGAGTAGACACCGGATATGAGCGACGAGATAAATATTCCAAGGGTCGTTCTTATCATAAGAACAAGGGTGGATATCGCAAATCCAATGGCAATCATCACAATCCTTATAAAAGTCTGAATGAGGATTTGACAAAGGATAGTGGTGAGGAAAAGAGGGATGATTCTCAATAATGCTTTTTTCTGGATGGTGATTGTGTCATTTAATGTAGGAGAAAAAGGATGGGGCTGGTAGCAGCCCCATCCTTTTGAAATTAGAAATGGGGAAAATCATGGAGCAAGATACGATTGTTGGCGTTGCCAGCGGCATGGGCGGGGGAATTGGCATTATTCGATTGAGCGGGATGGATGCGCTTTCTTTGGCAGGAAAGGTATTTCGCACAAAGAAGCATGTAGGTCAAGAGCAAATGGCAGATTCTTTCTGGAATGAGGATTATTTTAGGCAACAGGAAACCCATACGATTCATTATGGCTTTATTGTTGAGGAGAATGGTGCTGTCATTGATGAAGTGATGGTGCTTTTGATGAAATCGCCTCGCAGCTATACAATGGAGGATGTGGTTGAGATAGATTCCCATGGCGGGCCATTCTTGCTTCAGAAGATATTAAAATTATTGATTCGTCTGGGTGCCAGATTGGCGGAGCCGGGAGAATTTACTAAGAGGGCTTTTCTGAATGGACGGATTGATTTGGCACAAGCGGAGTCCGTGATGAAGATGATATCTTCAAAAAGTGATTTTGCATTGAAAAGTGCGGTGAATCAGTTGGAGGGAAGAGTATCTGAACATATTGGAAAGGTGCGGAAAGAAATTCTCTATTATATGGGCAAGATTGAATCTGCCTTGGATGATCCGGAACATTATTCTCTAGATGGCTTTTCGGAAGAATTTATGGAAATATTGGAAAAGGAAATTGCAACTCTTCGTGATTTGGTGGAGAATTTTGAGCAGGGAAGGATGAAGTCTGAGGGGATTTACACGGTGATTGTGGGAAAGCCTAATGCAGGAAAATCTTCGCTGATGAATCTCCTTTTGGATGAGGAGCGGGCGATTGTGACTAGTGTGGCGGGTACTACTAGAGATGTACTAGAGGAAACTGTTCATCTCGGCAGCCTGATTCTCAATGTGGTGGATACAGCTGGCATTCATGATACAGAGGATATTGTGGAAACTTTGGGGGTGGAGAAGGCAAAGGAATTTCTTGCTCGAGCAGATTTTATTATATATGTGGTGGATGTGACAGATTCTTTCAATGAGGGCGATGAGAACATATTGTCTCTTTTGGGAGAGAAGAAAGGTGTCATTCTCTTTAATAAGATAGATTTGCAGGAAACGTGGCAGGAAAAGGAATGGAGAGAGAGGCTTTCTTGGGAAAGCATTTCTTTTTCTTCTAAGACGGGAGAGGGATTGAATCAATTGGAAAGATATATTTCCGATGCCTTTTGTCAGGAGGATATTTCGTTCAATGATCAGATTTACCTTACCAGCGTCCGTCATCTGGAGGCGGTGGAAAATGCTTATCATAGTCTGGAGGCCGTGGTTCAGACTATTCGAGATGGCATGCCGGAGGATTTGTATATGGTTGATTTGATGGATGCCTATCGAAACTTGGGACTAATTAATGGAGAAACTGCCTCAGAGGATTTGGTGAATAAGATTTTCAGCGAATTTTGCATGGGAAAATGATAGCCATAGCTGTATTAGAAATGCGGGATTGATGCCGACAGGCAGGAGGGGACTAGATGAATGCCTGAGAATGATAGTAATACGAAAGTTGACAGATAGTTGCTTTGAATAGTAATGATGAATAGGAAGGGATAATATGTCATATGTATATGAAAGTTATGATATAGTAGTTATTGGTGCGGGTCATGCGGGTTGTGAGGCTGCATTAGCATCTGCCAGACTTGGTTGTCAGACATTGGTATTTACTGTGAGTATTGACAGTATTGCCATGATGCCTTGTAATCCTAATGTGGGGGGGAGTTCCAAAGGACATCTTGTGCGAGAGGTGGATGCCTTGGGGGGCGAGATGGGAAAAAATATTGATAAGACTTTTATTCAATCTAAGATGTTGAATCTGTCAAAAGGGCCTGCCGTGCATTCCCTGCGCGCCCAGGCGGATAAAGAGGATTATAGCCATTCCATGAGAAAAGTATTGGAAAATACCGCGCATCTTACATTGAAGCAGGGAGAAGTGGCTGAGGTATTGGTGGAGGATGGAAAAGTGACGGGTGTTCGCACTTCCTCAGATGCTATTTATCCCTGCAAATGCGTTGTCATGTGTACAGGGACTTATCTGAAGGCTCGATGCATCTATGGCGATGTGAGCAATTATACTGGACCAAATGGATTGTCGGCGGCAAATTATCTTACAGAGTGCTTGTTGAATCTAGGGATTGAAGTGCGTCGATTTAAAACGGGCACTCCTGCCAGAGTGGATTGCCGGACGGTGGATTTTGAACAAATGCAGGAGCAAAAGGGCAATGAGAAGATTGTACCTTTTTCCTTTACGAATCAATCGGAAGATTTGGAACGGGAGCAGGTTTCTTGCTGGCTCACTTATACCAACGAGGAAACTCATGATATTATACGAAAGAATATTGACCGTTCTCCTCTTTATTCCGGAAATATTAAGGGGACGGGTCCTAGATATTGTCCTTCTATTGAGGACAAGGTGATGCGTTTTGCAGATAAGGATAGGCATCAGGTATTTCTTGAGCCGGAAGGACTATATACCAATGAGATGTATATTGGGGGAATGTCTAGTTCTCTTCCAGAAGATGTACAGTATCAGATGTATCGCACGGTTCCAGGATTGGAGCACGCCGTGATTGTGAGAAATGCCTATGCCATTGAATATGATTGTATCAATCCTGTGCAGTTAAAGGCATCTTTGGAGTTTAAAGATATTTCTGGATTTTATAGTGCGGGCCAGTCAAATGGAAGTTCCGGTTATGAAGAGGCGGCTGCCCAAGGCATCATTGCGGGAATAAATGCCGCTAGAAAAATTCATGGTCTGGAGCCTGTTATCATTGATCGCTCCCAAGGATATATAGGCGTGTTGATTGATGATTTGATTACGAAGGGAACCAATGAACCGTATCGCATGATGACTTCTCGGGCAGAATATCGCTTGTTGCTAAGGCAAGATAATGCAGATCTCCGTTTGACGGAGATTGGATATGAGGTTGGTTTGATTTCTCAGGAACGATATGATGGGCTGTGCCGCAAGCGAGATTTGATTCATCAGGAAATAGCCAGATTGAGAAAGAAAACAGTGGGTTCTAGTGAGATGATAAATTCTTTTTTGGAGAAATATGGGAGCATGCCTTTGAAGTCCGGCTCAAATATGGAAGATTTAATTAAGAGGCCCGAATTGTCCTACGAAATTTTGAAAGAGATAGATGAGGGCAGACCTGATTTGCCAGAGGATGTACGGGAACAAGTGAATATCAATTTGAAATATGAGGGATATATTTCAAAGCAGATGAGACAGGTGGCAACTTATCAGAAACTGGAGAATAAAAAAATACCGGAAGATATTGATTATGATGATGTGGGCAGCCTTCGGCTAGAGGCAATTCAGAAATTAAAGGAATATCGTCCGGCATCCGTGGGGCAGGCTTCTCGTATATCAGGGGTTTCCCCGGCAGATATTTCTGTGTTATTAATTTATTTGGAAAAATGCAGAAATACAAAATAAGGAGAAACGTTGTTATTTATTGCATTAAAAATGGGATAGAGATAATCATTGTCCTTTTATATAAAGTTCTAATACTCTAGTATATGAGACTAATGCTATAAATGATGGAAAGGTATAGGTATTTTTATGGAGATGAAAGATTATCTGAGAAATATGACAAGGTTGTGTGACTTGACTTTGACAGATGAGATGATCAATCGTTTTTCGATTTTTTATGAAATGCTGATAGAGACAAATAAGTCGTTGAATTTAACTGCTATTACAGAAATGAAGGAGGTGGTATTGAAACATTTTATTGATAGCATTATGGTATCGAAGTATTTTGATTTTTCAAAAGGTTCTGTCATTGATGTGGGAACAGGTGCAGGATTTCCAGGGATTCCATTGGCAATTTTATTTCCAAATACGGAATTTGTTTTGTTGGATTCATTAAAGAAGAGATTGCACTTTATTGATCAGGTATTGGAACAATGTGGAATGAATCATGTAACTTTGATTCATGGACGAGCAGAAGATTATGGTAGAGATGAAAAATATCGCGAGCGATTTGACTATTGCGTTTCAAGAGCAGTAGCATCTCTTCCTGTCTTGTTGGAACTTTGCACACCTTTTGTGAAGGTCGGTGGTAATTTTATTTCTTATAAGAGTGATAAGTTGGAAGATGAATTGCAACAATCAAAAAATGCATTATCTATTTTAAAGTGCAGTTTAAATCAAGAAATTCCTTATCAAATTCCAGATACAGATTATTCTCGTGTATTGGCTACTTTTGATAAAAAAAGTAAGTTAGGGAAAAAATATCCCCGGCAGGCAGGTAAGCCAAAAAAATCTCCGTTGTAAATAAAATATAAATGTTTCACGTGAAACATTTTAGTTACTATTCACGGCCATTCATCCCTTCATGCGATAGCCCCGCTGCTTAGCAG
>CASGVX010000102.1 GCA_949346185.1 uncultured Lachnospiraceae bacterium | reverse complement strand
AGCCCGGTAATCTGGCGATAAGTAGGCTGGTTCTTATTATACTGATCCAAAAACGCCTGCAATGCGGACCGAATCTCTTCTCCCGCCAGCCCCTTCGCAGCAACCACATCCTGATCCGGATAAATCCTTGCGGTAAGGCCATTATCTTCCCCTGTGACAATCACCTCGCCCACCAGCGGATCAAGAGCCAATTTATTTTCAATTTCCTCCGGAGAAATATTCTCGCCATTAGAGAGAATAATCAGATTCTTCACCCGGCCATTGATAAACAGGAATCCATCCTCATCCATGTATCCCTTATCCCCAGTATGAAGCCACCCATCCTTCAATGTCTCTGCAGTCTCCTCCGGCATCTTGTAATATCCCTTCATCACGCTGCTGCCTCTGACCAGAATCTCTCCATTCTCAAATTTAACTTCCGCATTGGAGAGGGGCTTTCCGATGGATCCCGCCTTGTGAACTGCCACCGTATTATTGCTGATGACGGGAGAGCACTCTGACATGCCGTATCCCTCTAAAACCTCCACGCCATATTCTGCAAACTGGTCAATATAATATGGATCGAGATGGGCACCGCCGGTAAAGATAATCTTCAGATTGCCGCCAAATACCTGGTCTGCCACCGCCTTCTTGGGAATGGCGGCATCTACGCTGGCCAGCCTTTTATATATCGTCTCAATCATCATGGGAACCATGAGCATCACTTCCGGCTTAAAGATTCCCATATTTCTCACCATATGGAGAAGGGAATCATTGATGCAGATCGTGGTACCTAGGGAAAATCCCTTGAGCCAGTCCATCACTAGGCAAAATGCATGGTGGATGGGAAGCACGCTGAGAAGAATGGTTCCGGGAGCCGAGGTGTAATCCACAGAAATCACATTCTCCGCCAAGTTTCTCTGGGTCAGCATCACGCCCTTGCTCTTCCCCGTAGTTCCCGAAGTAAATATAATTGTGGCCACATCTTCCGAATCAGGCCTTACCCCATCGGCATCGCCCTTCTGGGCTACCGCCTTCAAATCTGCCAGAGAAGCCACCCTCTCCTCCGAAGAATCCAGCCGCTCCTCCTGCAGCATCCAAACCTTCCTAAGTTTGGGGCAGGAAGATAATATCCCCTGCAAGAGCCCTTGATTCTTCGGACTCAGGAACAGCGCTTCCGAGTCTGAACGGTTGATCAAATCAATCAAGTCCTCCTCTGGAAGCCCGGCATCCAAAGGCACCGCCACCGTATTTCCCGTGATGATTCCCAGATAGCTTTCAATCCACTCCACGGAACTGGTGCCAATCAGAGAAATATGCTTTCCCTGAAATCCCTCAGCCAGCATCCCCTTTCTGACTGCCACTGCATTCTCCATCATATCTCCATAGCTTCTCTCCAGAATTTCCTTCTTTTTCAGCCACTTGACAGCCGTAATCTCAGAAAATCTCTCCACGCTCTCTTCCAAGATATCACGAATCAACTTCCCCATATTCTCACCCCTCCTCCTGCAATTTCTTCATCAAATCCAATGCCTCGCCAATGGTCAGAACCTTCAGCGCATCCTCCTCTTCCAGTTCCACGTCAAAGGTATCCTCCAGCTCCCCCAGAAAGGACATGAAATCCAGAGAGCTAAATCCCAAATCCTCCCGGAACCGCATATCATCCTCCATCTCCTCCGGCTTTACTTGGCAATACTGGGCTACAATCGTCTTAAATTCTATTTCCTGTGTCATTTTTCTCCTCCTTCTTTTATCATAATTCCTAATCCATCATCTCTTTGCCAGATCAAATTAACCATATGTTTCAATCATCTTAATTTCTTACATCCTTCCCATCATGTCGCCAAAGGCGGCACAAGCAACCTCTGCGCCTTCTTATAGAGAAGTTCTCCATAATTTCCTATACATTTTCCATAATCTCTCCGATACTCATATCCGGCTCGGCGATTCCCTTGAACAAAATGCGCATCATATAGTAGTACAAAAGCTCCATATCATGCTCCGCCAGCTGAGCCGTCTGGTAATGGTAGGAAAAATTCATCCCCCCATTTTCCGTGTGGGACACCGTCAGATACATCTTCTTGGTGGCCGCACCGTTGGCAAACCACTTGGAATGCTGGGAAAGATTTACCAAATGGGGATTATCCATTTTCACCGGCATGGGCTGGTATGTGAGATAGCAGCTCTCATAGGTGGTATTTTCCGGCGTATGATAACGCTTCCTCATCTCCTCCTCTATCAATGCGGGATCGTAATTGCTGTGCATATAAATCTTATTCTGCACATTCTGAATCTCATAGGCGGCGGACAAAAAATCCGTCTCCGGCGAAATCACCGTCCTGCAGGGAAACATAATCGTTCTGCTGCCCCCTGACGTCCACTCGTCGTGGGTAGAGCGCCGGGAGATAAAATTCTGTATGGTAATATCCTCCTGCCCGTCATTTACCTTGGACAAATAGGTTCTTATGCCCAGCAGCAAGAGATTCGTCATGGACAGCTGGTGGTTCATGCAGAAATCCAGCAGATTCTTCGTGGGCTCCGGCTCCAGATAATAGTCCTTCACCTCCACGAAGAGATTTTTCAATTCGATATCCGCCGCTCTCAAATTCCGATTGCCATGGCGCTTCCTCGCCTCCTCCAAGACAGAAGGCCCTTGAATATCAGAGTACAGAGGCTCCCCCAATGCGTCCAGCTGGTCGTCCCAGAACTTCTTGTCCTTGGCAAAACGCTTCTCATTGCTTGCCCTCTTCAAATCCTTTTCCAAAACCTTCTCGTAGTCTGCCAAATCCGCAGGATAGTCAGAATGGAACCGATAATGGGTATAAAGCTGCATCACATCGTTAATCATAACCACGATGCCGCAGGAATCTATAAGCCTGTGATCCATGTGGACAAAAAAACCATTGTATCCCTCCGGAAGCCTCATCATCCACACATCGCACATGGGAATGTCGTCCCCGTCAAAGGTCTCATAAGCCCATTGCTGCATCAGCCTGTCCGCATCTGCCATGGACATGCCGGACAAATCCCTGATGGGAATGTCCCTGCTATCTTTTTTTACAATATACTGCTTGACCTCCCCCTTGGCATCGGGCTTGGTAAAGCGAACCCTCATGCATCCATATCGCTCCATCTCTAATTGGATGCACTTTTTCAACAGGCCGAAATCCAAGGGCGACTTTAGGGATGCCACCACGCTCACGCCCGATACCTGCTGGGTCTTATACTTCAAAATCCAGTTGTGGTGCATTTTCTGCGCTGCCGTTAAAGGATAATATTCTTGCATTTGCAAATCCTCCTATCTCTTTCCTTCAAGTGAGACGTTATCACATTTCAATCCTCATTTCTACCCCTTGGAGGACTTAACAAACATTTTCCCCCAAATTGTCCAAGACTTTGCAAATCGCATCTAACAAATGCTGCCAAATGATATGCCAGCCATTCATCTCCCATCATGTCTGGCAAAAAAATCCAATAATTTCTCCCTGTACAATTCCGGTGCCACATAGGCGCTGCACAGATGCCTGGCCTCCGGTACCACTACCAATTCCTTGGGAGCCTTGCATGCGGCATAGTGATATCTAGAATTTTTCTGATCCACATAGGTATCCTCTGCCCCGTGAAAAAATAACACCGGCCGCCTGTTCCTCTCCAGCGCTCTGGAGGTATCTGCGTCTTTCATGCGAAAGCCTGCAAACGCCCTGCAGAACAAGTCCAGCCGAAACAGAAGCAGCCCAATCCAGTGCAGGTGGAACCAATTCGCCGCCATATCCTGAACCTGCCCCCTCATGGAACGGAAGCCGCAGTCCGCAATAAGCCCCCTCACCTCCCGGGGAAGATCCTGTCCCGAGGCCATCAGCACCGAAGCCGCCCCCATAGATTCTCCGTAGAGGTATATCGGAAGCTTTTCCTTATTCCGCTTCGCAATATATTCTGCCCAGCCCTGCACGTCAAACTGCTCCATCGCGCCAAAGGTAATGTATTCCCCCTGGCTCTCCCCGCAGCATCTCTGGTCGATGAAAAGCAGATTGCAGTGATGTTCATGGAGAAACCTTGCCGTATAGGCAAAATCCCCAAAGCCGCTGCCCTTGTACCCATGGCACAGCAGCACGAACCGCCGGGCATTCTCCGCCGGCAGATAATGGGCATGCAGCCGCAGCCCGTCTCTGCTTCTCAGATAGCAGTCCTGCATATGCTGCCCCATGCACCAGGCCTTCCCCTCCTCGTACTCCCTCTCGAATTTGTCTCTGGGATGATTAATCTTCGTGTGGGATAATTGAAACCACTTCTTTTTCTTCAGACTCTTATGCTCTTTGCAGCGGACAGTCATCTCAAAAAAAGACCAGCCAGCCGCCATAAAGGCACTGGCTGCCACAGAAACCAACCCCGCTATTTTCATCCATCCATCTCTCATAAATGCTCAGCCTCATTTTCTTAGGAGCCGTTTAGATGCCACGCCGCATCTTTTCAGTCCCCTGCAATATTATGAAATGCATGCCCGCCGTCTCGTGAGACTCCCCGCTGACAGCCAGATGCCATTTCACTGCCATAATTATAGCTGTTCCTGCTGAAAAAAGCAAATGACCGAATGCTTTCGCTCCCCCCCTGAGCATGATGCGGGTGCTGCTATTTTCTTTATACAATGCAGAAACGGAACGACATGGAATTGCCGTTCCGTTTTCTTTTCTCATTACACCCCATCTTTTGTTACGGCAGAAGCCGATGATCCTCTGATAATCTCAGGAATGGGGCATAGGCAACTTCCCATGGGTACCCATCCGGATCCAAAAAATATCCGGAATACCCGTCGCATCTTCCCCAGTCCTTCCACTGTGGCTTCTGCCAGCTTATGCCGCCAGCCTTTACTGCCGCCCCAAACAATTCGAATCGTTAAACCCTGCATCGTATAATCGCAACCTTCAAGTCACTGGAGCCATCGGCCTTATCCCCGGAACCCCCTCCACTTCCGCAGCCAGTACAAGCAATCCATCCTCATGACCCTATCTCCCGCTGGCAATCGTGGCCACGTCCACCACGGAAACTTCCCCCTCGTCGCTCTCCAGACTGGTGAGCAGCGCATCCGCAGTGTCCAGCGAGGTCAGGCAGTTCACCCCGGTCTCAATAGCCGTGCGGCGAATCACAAACCCATCTTTCACCTTGTCTCCGTGGGTAGGAGTATCAATCACCAGATCGATCTGATGCTCCAGCAACAAATCCATCAGGGTGGGAGCCTCCTCGTTGATGCGGTTCACCGGAAAGGCCAGAACGCCCTTTTCATTCAGCACCCTCGCCGTATTTCTGGTGGCAAAGATGTCATACCCCAGTTTCTTAAATCTCTTGGCAATATCCACCGCCTCCAGCTTGTCCGCATCCTTCACGGAAAGAATCATCTTCTTATGCTTGGGAAGGTCTACCCCTGCCCCCAGAAATGCCTTATATAATGCCTCATTGAAAGTCTTTGCGATGCCTAAGCATTCACCGGTGGACTTCATCTCCGGCCCTAGGCTGATTTCCGCTCCCCGCAGCTTCTCAAAGGAGAATACCGGCATCTTGATTGCCAGATAGCCCGCCTTAGGCGCCAGTCCCGGCTCATAACCTAAGTCACGAATCTTGGCTCCGAGAATCACCCGAGAAGCCAGATCCACGATGGGTATCCCAGTCACCTTGCTGATATAGGGTACGGTACGGCTGGAACGGGGGTTCACCTCGATGACGTACACCTCGTCCTCATACACGATAAACTGGATATTGATTAGGCCGATGACATGGAGAGACCGGGCAAGTTTTCCCGTATAGTCCACCAGCACATTCTGAATCTTCTCAGATATGGTCTGGGCCGGGTACACGGAAATGCTGTCCCCGGAATGGATGCCCGCCCGCTCAATATGCTCCATGATTCCCGGTATCAGAATATCTTCCCCATCGCAGACCGCATCCACCTCAATCTCCTTTCCCATCAGGTACTTGTCAATGAGTATGGGATGCTCCTGATGGTAGCGGTTAATCACTGCCATGAACTCCACAATATCCTCGTCGCTGACGGCAATCTGCATTCCCTGCCCGCCCAGCACATAGGAGGGACGAATCAGCACCGGATACCCCAGCTCATTGGCAACCCGCAGGGCCTCCTCCGTGGTAAATACCGTATCACCTTTTGCCCTGGGAATGCAGCACTCCTCCAAGATATCGTCAAAGAGCTCCCTGTCCTCCGCCGCATCCACATTCTCCGCACTGGTACCAAGAATCTTTACCCCCATCTTCATCAGGGCTTCCGTCAGGTTAATGGCAGTCTGTCCCCCAAACTGCACCACCGCCCCGTCAGGCTTTTCCAGACGCACAATATTTTCCACATCCTCCGGGGTCAGCGGCTCAAAATATAATTTATCCGCAATGTCAAAGTCGGTACTCACTGTCTCCGGGTTATTATTGACAATAATCGTCTCATATCCCTCCTGAGACAGCGCCCAGACGCTGTGGACGGAGCAGTAGTCAAACTCGATTCCCTGGCCAATGCGGATGGGCCCGGAACCCAGCACCATAATCTTTTTCCTGCCGGACTTTTCCTCCACCTCATTCACGCCGTCAAAGGTGCTATAATAATAGGGCGTCTCGGAGGCAAATTCCGCCGCGCAGGTATCCACCATCTTGAAAGCGGCAGTAATGCCATATTTGTACCTGAGATTCTTTACTTCCTCCTCCGTCTTGCCCGTCCATGAGGCAATTACATTGTCGGGAAACTCCATGCGCTTCGCCTCTCTCAGAAGTTCCCTGTCCAGCTTCCCATCACAGCCTTTCAACTTTTTCTCCATCTCTACCAAGATGGCCAGCTTGTCAATAAACCAAGGGTCAATCATGGTCACTTCATGAATCTTGTCGTAGTCTGCGATTCCCCGGCGAAGAATCTCCGCAATGAGATAAATTCTCCTGTCGTCCACCACGGATAGCTGCTCCATAATCTTCTCGTCAGACCATCCCTCATAATCTCCCGTATCCAGAGAGTCCACATGCTGTGCCAGAGAGCGCAAAGCCTTCATCAGTCCCGCCTCGAAACTAGTACAGATGCTCATCACCTCTCCCGTCGCCTTCATCTGAGTGGTGAGGGTGCGCTTGGCCGTGATAAACTTGTCAAAGGGGAGTCTTGGAATCTTTACCACCACATAATCCAACGCAGGCTCAAAGCTGGCATAAGTCTTTCCCGTCACCGCATTGGGAATCTCGTCCAAGGTATAGCCCAGAGCAATCTTTGCCGACACCTTAGCGATGGGATAGCCGGTGGCCTTGGATGCCAAGGCAGAGGAACGGCTCACTCGTGGATTGACCTCGATCACAATATATTCAAAAGATGCGGGGTGCAGGGCAAACTGCACGTTGCAGCCGCCGGTAATCCCCAGTTCGTCAATAATCCGCAGGGCAGAGGTGCGGAGCATCTGATATTCCTTATCCGACAATGTCTGGGAGGGGGCAACTACGATGCTGTCCCCGGTATGGACACCCACCGGATCAAGATTTTCCATATTGCAGACTGTGATGCAGGTGCCGTTGCTGTCCCGCATCACCTCATACTCTATCTCCTTCCAGCCCGCGATGCACC